>CANPWX010000001.1 GCA_947585065.1 uncultured Bacilli bacterium
TTCTTCTTTTTTTTATTTTTTGGACAAAAAACTTTTTTTTTTTTTTTTTTGTTTTCATATAACAATGAACAGAGAAGATAAAACATAATAAGTGTCTAAGTGTGTGTTTGTGTGTATTTATGTTTGATAAAATCTTCTCTTTTCTTTAATTTAAGATTTATAAGGAGATGATTTTATAATGGCTACTCTTATTAAAAAAGTAAAAATAAAACAAGCAGATGGTACATACACTGATTATATTCCTATTGGAGCTGAAGCTAAGAATGTAACTACTGAAGATGGATTATCTGTTGAAAATAAATTAAATAGAAAACCTTATTATTTTGATAATGTTGAAGATATGAAAAATGCTAATTTCCTTAAAGAAGGAGACGTAGCTATTACATTAGGTTATTACGAACCTAATGATGGCGGAAATGCAGAATATAGAATTTTGACTGATACTGATAAATATGCTGAAGAATTAAATAATCAATTAAAAGCTGAATTAATTATTAAAGAAGGAAGAGCTAATGTTAAACAATTTGGAGCTAAGGCTGATGATGCTACTGATATTAGTGATATTATAACTAAAGTTTTTTCTTATAACTATTATAGTTCTGTATATTTTCCTGATGGCAATTATGTTATGAATTCTCCTATCGAATGAGGACAAAATCAACGAAAGATATTTAGGAAAATCCAAGGAGAAAGTTCACTTAAAACAAAAATTACTTGTCCAAATGGTTTTTTTAAAGATATAGAAGAAAATCAATATACTTCAAATTTTGAGATGTCCGATCTTCATCTTGCAGGCACAGGAGCTGGCAATCATCCTGACATAGCTGCTATAGACGGCGGGTTTATGCATTGTACGCTTAAAAATTTATATATTCATGGATACGGTATAGGAATAAGATTTCAACATGGGTGTTGAATGAGTAAATATGATAGCATAATAATAAATTATTGCAATATTGGAGTGGAAGATGTAAGTCATGTTTTTAATAATAATTTATTTATTTGTTGTCGTTTTTCATGAATTTATCAATGTGCAGTACACATTCAAGGAAGTGCGAATAAATTTTTAGAATGTGATTTTGAAGCCTGTAAATATTGTTTTCAAAATAGCTGTACACAGCTAGATATTGATAATTGTTATATAGAAGGTAATGAAACTGTTTTTTATTTAACAGGCTCTCATTTTAATGATAGTACTCATGTTCATAATTGTTGACTTGTTCCAAGGACTGACCAAGTTATTAAAGGATGGTTATTAAAATGTAACACAATACAAAATAATGATGCAAAGACTGAAGCTTGATTGTTTTCTAATAATCATATTAATAATGTAAAACAAGATGAAAATAAACTATTCTCTTTTTATTCAACTGATGAAAATAATTATAAAGAAGTAACTTTAGGTATCTCAGTACGTGACAATGAATATTTTAATATAAAGAGTAAAAATGTATATAAAATTTTTTATAGAGATTTATTCGATTATAATGATGCTTTTGGATATGGAATGGCTGGAGATACAACAACTTTTTCATCAGATTTACCTATTTATCGTTTTGGAAATATAGAATGATATAGAATCGATAAAGGAGATAAAAAAAGCGCTTTAGACCATAATGTTAGATGTCAAATAGCTGGCTATTATGAAGCTACTTCAACAAATACAGCCACTTTGTTGATTGAACCTACTGATAAAAGATGATGGAATTCTCCTCACGAAATAAAATATCTTCCTTGTACGATACTATACGATGACACTAGCGTAGAAGCAAGTTTTTTCAACGTGGATAATACTAAAATAGCAGTTCATCTTAATCCCGAAAAAACTTTGAAACGAGTTATGTTTAATACAGAATATTGATTTAATACTTCTTGAATTGATGAATAAAAAACAGTATAATATTATTTATTAAGGACTAAACCAATAAAATTGGTTTAGTCTTTTTTTATATGTATATGAAAGATGGAAACATAAATACACACAAACACATATGTCTTTAGGAGACTTATATCTCCTAACTCTTTCAATAATATAAACACACGTTAGCAATTTTTTATTTTGTTAAGAAAGGAGACACTTATTATGGGAAATTTAATTAAAAAAGTCAAAATAAAACAACAAGACGGAACTTATACTGACTATATACCTATAGGCGCAGACGCTAAGAATGTGGTTGCTGCAGATGGGGACTCTGTTGAATTAAAGTTAAATAAAAAACCTTATTATTATAATACAGTAGCTGATATGAAGGCAGATATGAAATTGAAAGCTGGAGATATGGCAATTACGCTTGGATATCATGAAGTAAATGATGGCGGAAATGGTGAATACAATATTGTTAAAACAAGTAGTAAATATGTTGAAGAATTAAATAATCAATTAAAAGCTGAATTAATTATTAAAAGTAATACAATAAACGCAAAACAATTTGGAGCTTATGGAGATAAAACTCATGATGATATAGAAGTATTAAGAAAATGCGTAGATTATTGTCTTACTAATAAAACATCTTTATATTTAGATGGAATTTTTTATATTTCAGATACATTAAATTGCCATGGGATTAGAATGGTAGGAGAAAGGCAGCCTACCGAGGCAGGGGTTAATTATCCAGGAAATGTAGGTTATCATTATCCTCAAAATAGAGATAATGGAGCTAATATAACTTTTCCGCAATATATAAAAACCATTGTTGATGGGACTGCTATTGTAAGTGATGTGGCTAATCCTATTTTATCAAGTGATTATAATGAACCATTTGATTTACATAATTTTGGTGTGTATGGGTGATTGAGAAATGATGAACAAGAAGGAGTCGTAACTAATCAAATTCCCAAATCTAGCTTAGATAATTATTATCCAGGTGCTCATCAAATAGAGAATTTTTCTGTCTTCAATACTGGTTCAAATGGAATGCATTTACATGGAATTGAATGTACGACTGTTAAACATTTAATTATTAGATTAGTAAATGGATATGGATTACTTATAGATGGAATCGAAGGACAAGATTGTCCATGTGATTATACTACTTTTGAAGATTGTCAATTTAGTCATACTAGATTATCTGGAATAGCTTTAATTAATACTTATAGACAAATGGGAACTTTTAGGCATTGTATGTTTCAATTTATAGGACAATATGCTTTTGGGGTATGTAATGATAAATGAGGCGAAAGAATATTACCTACTAATGACGATGATATTATTTATGCTATTAATATTAATGGTCATAATACTGCTCCTTATGCGATCGAACAAAGTAGACAATTACTTTTTGATAATGTATATGGAGAACAAACAAGCGGATTTGTAAAAGTAGAAAATATTACTACTTTAATAGGCTTTGAAGTTAAAAAATGTTCTATTATTCAAAAATCAGGTTCTATAGTTAGTTGCGGATTAAATTTTATTAATGTTAATTATATTTTTGATTTAAAACTTGATTATAGTATAAACAATGTTAGTACTCAATATAAATTTGATGATAAAACTATTAGTATAAATTTTGCAGATAAACTACCTAATAGATTTATAACAGACGTAAAAAATGTTAAACAAAAAATTACAAGAAATTATCAAGGTACAGAAAGTTTTGAAACAGCTTATCTTGAAAATTTATATGCTAAAGATATTATTTATAATCCGCATCTTATTAAATGTAATGATGTTTCAGAGAGCGAACAGGAAATTCAAATAGATATTAAAGAACACTTAGAAGACCATTTAGGAAGTTATTCACTTACAAATGGTCAAGGTTATGCTTTAGCTATATTAAGTTTATCTGCGGGAACATCTAATATGGGAGATCCTGCATTAGTTGATTTAATTGCAATTACTCAACATAGTCATTTATGGCTTATAACTTTTCTTACTAAAAATATTGAAAGTGCAAGTGCAGATAATAAAGGTATTATAACTGTTACTGTTCCACAAGGAAGAATTGCAAATATTCAATTTATTAATAAAGTAGATAATACTTATTAATCTTATTTATCAAGGACTAAACTAATAAATAGTTTAGTTCTTTTTTTTATATTTAAATAAGAGAAGGTCAATTTTATTTTATGAAAAAGTAAAGGAGGTAGAAACCTGTGGCACAATTATCAAGTGAAGAAAGAATTAAAAGAGTTGAGCAAGCGCCAGTTGAAGTTCAAACAATGGTTGCAAAAGCATATTTAAGAGATGATATTGATGATGAAGATGTTCAATATTTATTTAATACTGACACTATTGAACAAATCAATGATACGGAAGAAAATAGTGGAATTGAAAATATTAATGCTGAAGAACCTGAAGGCATTGGAGCAGTTGGTTTCGTAATGAGAACAACTAAACCTAGCGGAAACAAGAACTTTATAACTACTGGCTCAGGTGGATGGAATACTTGTATTAAGGGTTATCCAATGGATGCCGGAGCTAATGTGTTAGCAAACTGCGTTGGATACGCGTCTGGACGTTTCAATGAAATTATTAATGAAATAAGAGGAACAACTGGATGCACTTATAAAACTTTAAACTGTAATGCAATAGGTTTTAAAGAAAGAGCAGAAGCTGCTGGATTAAAAACTGGTAGTACTCCAAAACGTGGAGCTATTATGTGTTGGGGCAACGCAAGCGCTGGACATGTAGCAATCGTTGAAAGAGTAGATAGTAATAATCAAGTATATACATCTGAATCTGGGTATGGAAGCACTGCATTCTGGAATCAAACTAGAACAAACTCAAATGGTAGATGGGGATGTTCAGGAAATTATTATTTTAGATGCTTTATTTATTTACCTGATGATGTTCAAAAGATTGTTGATGGCGGAAGCGCGCCTACTCCAACTCCTACACCTGCACCTAATCCAAGTCCAAATGAAAAATTTAATATTGGAGATACTGTAGTTATTAGTGGTCCACTTTATGTAAGTTCAAATGCGGCAACTGCAGCTGGAAAGGTAAGTAGTAAAGTAACTACTATTACCAAAAAGAATCCAGGTTCAGCTCATCCATATAATACAACTGGAGATTTAGGTTGGATGGATGAAAGTAGTATTACTAAATATGTAGCGCCTACGCCTGCACCACTTGCAGTAGGTAATACTGTTAAAATTATTGGTACTGGTAATGGTAATTCTATGGGCGGAGGCCAAACTGCTTATGGAATTGGCTGGACTAGACAAATATTAAAAATTTGAAATGGAAGACCATATCCATATCAAGTTGGGAATAGTTCAGGAACTACCGGGTTTTATAAAGCGGAAGCTCTACAAAGAAAATAGCGGGAACCCGTTCAACCGGGCCTTAAAACAAGATATGAAGCTCAATGAACGACGCCCGCCGCGGAGGTATAGTTATGATAGAAGCAATTTTAAACACATTAAAAATAATGGGCTGGTTAGGAATTGCTTTAGCTGTTTTAGCTATTGTTAATATTACAACTGGAACATTAACAAACATTTGGTCTGGTAAAGAAGAATTTAATTTTGTCAAATTAATAAAAGGTATGGGTAAAGTATTAGCATTTTATTTATGTTCTACTCTTGTTGGTATAGCATTTACAATGTTACCTTTTATTAATGAAATGATTACTAGTTCTTTTGGAGTAATGTTATTATCTAATGATACTCTAAATACATTTTCAAGCGTTGCAATTTTAGGTATTGTTATTTCTACTATTGTAATTCAAGCAAAAAAAGCAATTAATGGAATTGTAACATTAGCAAATTTAAGTTCAGATAGTGAAGAAATTACTTGGGAAGTTGAAGAACCAAGTGAAGAAGAAGACGAAATGAATTAATAAATAGGACAAGTTAAAATAATACTTGTCCTATTTTTTTTATATTATAGTAAGAGCGAATGGGTGAATAAAATATATATTAAAAATAAATATAGTCTTATCTTGCTTAATATGCGCGAAGCGCGCGAAGCGGATAGGCTAAGCAAGGAGGATTTTTATGGATAAATTAAAGTATGTTAAACTTGAACTAGAAGATGGCTCTTATACCGAAAGTATTCCACTTAGTGTTCAGGCTGATCATGTAGATATCGCCTCTGCGGGGGGGGGGTCTCAAATTTAGCTAATTATGTTAGCAAAAATGATACTAATATAAGTAGTTTAAAAAGTTCTATTTCAAGTTTAGATGATAGAATAAAAGGTCTAGCCAGTGGAAATCCACTAGTTGCATCTTCAATCCAAGATATGACTAATACAGAAAGAGTATATGTTAATACTACTGATGGAAATTGATATTATTATAATGGAAAATCTTGAGTGCCAGGAGGTAAATATCAATCATCTATTGAACCAAATAATGTAAAAATATTAGGAATAAATGATTATGACATTATTAAAAATATAATTGATTTAAGTCGTTATAATATTGATTTAATTTCAAAAAATTTAATTAAGCCTTTTGAATATAGTGAAAAAAATGGTGCTACAGTTAGAAGTAAAGGAATTTCAAGAATTTCTACTACTGGAAGCAAAGCTACATCAGAAACAATTTTAGTATATGGAGAACCTATTCATTTAGAAGGAGGAAAAACATATACTTATGCAATTTTTGACATTGAAGATAATCCTGATAATCATACCTATTCATCATGTTATTTTGTAAAAGAGAAAACTAATACTGCTTATCGTATTGATGGAAATATAGTTGAAATATATGCATTATCATCTTATGTAACTTTTAAAACATTTACTCCACCTGAAACTATTTCTGTTGAACCATGTGTTTATTTTGGTGGACCAGATTATGAGGCTAAAAAAGGAACTTTTAGAATATTTTTAGTAGAAGGTGAATATACTCAAGACGATTTTGTAGTGCGAAAAGATAATTTAAAAGATTTTTTTGAGGGAAGAGTTTTTAAAGGAACTTGCTCAAAGAATAGCAAGATTCCTAAATGAAACATACCTGTGTTTTATTTAGCTAAAGGACCAGGTCCATTTAGTAATTTTGGTTTAGATGATGTTAACCCATCAGAATGTAGTTATAATATATTTTTAAATGATACTTCTAATGGGACATGAGTGAGCTATAGTTTACCACTTATGACTAATGATACTCTTGTAAGAGATTCAATATCATCTTTTGTTCCGACTTCACAACATCCTGATATGCCTACTTCTCAAAAGAGATGAGCAATTTGTGCTACCGAAGGAACATATACAAATTTTTTAAATTATAACCAAGAACCACAAACTTTAAATAAAGGTGAAGTTGCTATATTTCAACATAATTCTGGCGAAGGCGTTCAATGATGAGATAAAAGAACTATCGAAGGCTTGACTACTAAAGCCTATGTAGATGAATCTATTAACGATGCATTGTCACCAGTGACTCAAAATATAGAGCAATATGTTACTAATTGATTAGATGAGCATCCAGAAGCAACAACAACAGTAGAGGATGGATCTATATCAGCTCAAAAATTAGAGAAAACTTTATCGGATAAAATGAGTAGATTTAGAGCTGATTATAAATTTTCAGATACTTGAGAACTTAATAAAAATGATTTAAATATAATCGTTGGAGATGGAAATATGCCAAATGGTATAGGTTCTAAAAATATGATTTTAGGTATCGAAAGTTTACAAGCTAATAATCAAGAACATAGCGCAAATAGTGAAATTGCTATTGGATATCATAGTTTATTTAGAGATTGAGATGGACATTTAAATACATCAATAGGACATGAAGCTATGGATAATGTTTCTCATGGTGAATATAATGTTGCTATTGGGCCTAGTGCTTTACGTTGTCAAAGAGTAGCTAATTATGACGGAAATAGCATTGAAGGTGAAACGGCTAATAATAATACTTGTGTAGGTCATGATACAATGCTATATGCTTATGGAAGTAATAATACTATATTAGGAGCTGAAGCATTAAGAGGAACAGGATATGGCTCTACTGGTTCTAATAATATTGCTATTGGCTATTGCGCTGGCAAATGAAATACTGATGAAAATGACCATTTATATATAGATAATCAAGACAGAAAAAATAGAAGTGGTGAAATTAATAAATCTTTAATTTATGGAACTTTTGCGGAAGACATAGCAAACCAATTTGTTAAAATTAATGGAATGTTTGCTTGCAATGGAGTTACTCCGCAAGCACCATTAGTAGCGAAAAATGATGCAACTGATTTACAAACCGCAATAGAATTATTAAATCAAATTAAAGATGCGTTACAAAAAGCTGGTATAATGAAATAATAAATTACTTATAAAGGTATCAATGATACCATAAAAATCTTTCTTATTTAATAAACTTAAATAAGAAAGGAGGCGGAAAGGTCAAGGTATAAAGATCTCTTGACCGATAACCGCATGGATAAATTAAAATACGTTAAATTAGAAAATGAAGATGGTAGTTACTCTGAATCAATTCCTCTAGCTGCTGATGCTGAATATATTGATATTAATGGAGATGCTTTACCTAAAATTTTAAATAAAAAACCTTACTATTATAATTCTGTGGCTGATATGAAAGCGGATACTAAATTACAAGTTGGTGATATGGCTATTACATTAGGTTATTATGAACCAAACGATGGCGGTGCCGCCGAATATAATATTGTTAAAGGAACTTTTCATATTGATTATGGAACATATCATCAGTTGGATAATAATTTAGTTGCTGAATTAATTACACATAATGATACTGTTAATATTTTACAATATGGAGCAAAAGCAGATGGTATTTATAATAATAGAAATAATTTTACAAGAGCTATGTCATACTCTAAATGTCATCATATAATAGTTCCAGAAAAAGAAAAATCTTATTTAGTAACAGCTTTACAAATTCAACCAGATATTTTTCTTGAAGGGATTGGTTTTCCTAAAATAGATATTGATTTTGACAATGCTGAAAACGTAACAAGTTCAATAAAAGGTAGATCAACAATGAAAAATTTATATATAAATTGTTTAGCAGAAAACAAATATGGTTCTAGATTTGCTATTGAAAATAGTGATGGAGCTAAAATTTTAAATTGTAAATTTGAAGGATTTCGAGATACAGATACTTACAATGCATGAGGAATTTTAATTAGAAAAGAAGCTCATAATTGAGAAATTAGAGATTGCGAATTTGAAAATAATAGTGAAGCTGATATAGCAATTACTTACGGAGCTAGCAATGGAATTATTTCTCATTGTCGTGGAAGTAAATTTAGAATTAATTTAGAACATGATAATGGAGAAGCACATGTTTACAATATAAATATAGAAGATAGCGATATAAAAACATTAACTATTCATGGATATAATTTTTCTTATATGCCTTTTCATAATATTAATGTATCTAATTGTAAAATAGAAAATCTTGGAGTTCGTTGTGCTGAAGTTAATTTTAATAATTGTAGAATTTTAGGTTTAATACCTAGTCAATGATATACAAATTATTCTTGTGAGATTAGTAATAATAATTCTTTTTCTTTTGGACCTCAATTAAATAATGATCCTAATTTTATGTTATGAAAACATGAATCTAATACTGGAACTGATATTAGAGAATTTTGGCAAAGAAGATATACTAATAATGCTTATAATACAGTAGAAAATACTGAAATTGGAAGAACAGTAGTTTTAAATCCAAGAAATAATACTGCTATTGCAGGAATGTATAAATTATTTGCAGTTCAAGCTGGGCATTTTTATATAATGAGAACAACTATGAATAATACTAATATAGACTCAGGAGCTTCAAAATATGGTAATTTTGTATATATTACTTGATTTAATGCTGAAAATAATATTATAGATGAAGCCCATGAAATTTGCATGGATTGTAATAGTAATAAAGGAGTAACAACTAAATTTGCAGAAAAATGATTATGATTATATGCTCCAGAAGGGGCGGTTAAATTAAAAATTGAACTATGCAATCATAGAACTAGTACTCAAGGAACGACTTGTACGAGATGACATAATTTATTATTAAATGAAGTATTAAATTATGAAAATATTAATTATGTTTCTCCAATTGCTAATGATAATAAAACATATAGTTCGACAGAGCCTCCAGTAGGAGATGATGATAATTTTAAAATGATAGGAGATATTATTTATAATACTGATTTTGAAACTAATAAAAATATTGAATATTGATTATTAACAAGTAAAGATGGTGTTACGCCAACTTATACAGCAAAATAATAATGCTTTAAGGACTAAATTACTTAAGTAATTTAGTCTTTTTTTTATATTATATTAAGGAAAATAAAAATTAAAGGAGGTAATCCTTATGGATAAAATAAAAGCGCTAAAGGTAAAAGAACCAGATGGTTCACTTAGTGAGAATACATATTTTATAGGTATAGATGCTACAAATGTAGATATGACTAATGGTGAGAATGTTCAAGATACTATTGGTAATATAGATTTTAAAGCTGATGGAAGTGTTAAAAAACAATTAGAAGATTTAAGAAAAAATATACCAAATCTTGAAAATGTAGAAAATTTATCTAAAAAAATTGATAATAATACAAAAGCTATTACTAATATAGAAGGCTCTTTAACACCTATGCGGAATGATATTGATCAATTACAAAAAGATATGAGCAAGAAAGTTTATTATTATAATACAGTTGCGGAAATGAAATCTGATGCGCAATTAAAAGAAGGGGATATGGCGATTACTCTTGGATATTATAGCGCAAATGATGGTGGCGGAGCTGAATATAAAATAGTAAGCGGCAATAAATATACTGATGATGGTGGAAGTTATCATAAAATAAAAGATGAATTGTTTGCAGAATTAATTATTAAAAATGATACAGTTAATGTAAAACAATTTGGAGCAAAAGGCGATAATCAAACTTTTGATACTGACGCTTTTTTAAATGCCATAAAATCTGCTAAAATTATTGAAATTCCTGAGGTTGAAGACGCTTATTTAGTAGGTGTTTTTGCTATTAGAGAAAATAAAAAAGTTATAGGATTATCTCAAAATAAAGTTAAAATAAATCAATTAAGAGGAGAAAATCCTCTAGGTATGGCAGCAATTTTTGCTAATTCATCTGTTGAAAATATTTATTTAAATAGTCTAGATGAAAGTAAACAATGAAATAGATGAGGATTAAGTGGAGATAATATTATTATTAAGAATTGTAAAATAGAAGGTTTTAGAGATAATACTAATAACAATGCTTGAGGACTATATCTTAAAAATAATAATAATGTAATTATAAAAGATTGTATTTTTGAAAATAATTCACAATCAGATATAGCTATTGTAGATGGAAATTCAAATATTATTATTGAAAATTGCACTGGTAGTCATATGTATATAAATATGGAACCAAATAATGTAATTATAAATAAAAATATTACAATAAGAGATTGTAATGTTTGAAAGATATCTATGTTAGAAAACAATTATACTGTTCGTTCGCTTCAAGATATTACAATTGAAAACTGTAATATTGAAGTACTTATGTATAGAGGTGGAAGTGGAAATTTAATAAATAATAAGATAGATTCTATTAAAATTCCAGGCGGAGCAAATCATATTTATGCAGGTATACTTCATAATATTAATTCATATGGATATGGGAAACAGATAAATGACGACCCATTTTTTTATAATATTACAAATCATGTTGACGAAGTAAAATCTCCTAATTGATCAATAAAATATAGTAGTACAGGTGAGAATATAAGACGTATTGACGATGAAATTAAAGGAGATGTACTTCAATTAAATCCAAATCATTATAAATCTGCTATGAGAATAATAAAATCTTTTGATATTAAACCAAATACACTATATGAAATAAAAACTTTAATGAATACAACAAATGGAGAAAGCATTCATACTGGAGGGCATGGATTAAGTATTGATTATATGACTCAAGATAACACTCTTATAGAAACAAAAGATATTTGCATAGATAGAAATGCAAATATTAATAGTGAAAATGAATGAGAAGAAAAAACATTATTTTTTTTAACTCCTGAAAATGCTGCTTACATAACTATTACAGTAAGCAATACAATTCCTACTACAACAGATTATAGTATGACAACATGAAAATATTTATTAATTAGAGAAGTCAATTGTACTAATAAAATTAATAATAATTTAACATTAAAAGATATAAAATCTTATGCTACTTCTGCTCCAACTACTGGTATAAATGCAGTTGGAAGAACTAATAATTTAAATTTAAAAGGAGAACGATTATATTTACCTTTGAATAGTTTGACAGAAGACTCTGCTTATGAAGGATGAGTTTGCATAAAAGATGGAAACCCAGGAACTTGGAAGCAGTTTGGAAAAATAGGTGAATAATAAAAGACTTAAAATAAGTCTTTTTTTTTGGTTTAAAATAATTAAACTATTTAAAAAAACTTTTAATTATAATAGAAAGAAAAAAGATAGATAAAGGGAGGTTTTTTACATGACAGTAGAAGACGTAAAAGAATTATTAGAATTAATAACTCCTTATATTTATGTCATCGCCCCTATAATTTTTGGTATTTATTTAAAACTTAGAGATAAATTTAAAGAAACTCAAACAAAAATAAAAGATTTAGATGTAGCAAAAGCAAAAGAAGAATATAGCGTGTGAAAGCATGAAGAATCACAAAGAGTTATAAGAAAAATTAAAGATATGTGTAATCTTTATAAAGATAAAAGCAATGCTGGTTTAGCTCAATATTTGCAATTAGAAAATGGAACCATGGCTACTAGTAAAATATGCAATATGTTTGTATCTTGTTTAGCTGAAGATGATAGATATGGTAGAATACCTAAATTAAGTAGCAGATTACAAAGAGTGCCATATGCAAAAGTAACAAGTTGAATTAATAAAATTATTCAAAATAAAGAAAGCTCAATTAATTATGTATTAACACCAAATGCGGCTGCCGCTGATTATTCTTTTACTGACATCATTGATGCACCAGAGATAAAATCTTGTATTATTGCTCCAGTTTATGACCAAAACGAAATATTATTAGGTATGTGCATTTTTTATTATCCTGAAATTAATTTCTGTAACCATGAACAACAAGAGATAGAACTAATTAATCGTTTTAGAACAGCTATTGAGAGCGTCTTATGAGAATATCATAATGATAGAAAACATAAAAAACAAACCTTAAAGTTGGAGGGCGAGATTAATGAATAGTTTATATGATGCAAGATTTTCAATTTTTATCATTTTAGACATATTAGGAATTTGTTTATCTGCTTTTATATTTAAAAAATTTATAAAAAAGTTTCCTAACAAGCTAATTCCATTAGTGAATATTAGTATGTCTATGATAACAACAATTTGTTATTTAGATTATCATTTCCAAAAGAAAGCACCTATGTTATTTTTAATAGTAATGGGTTTAATTGATGGATTAGCGGCAACGGGATTACATCAATTAGTAAAACAAACAAAACAATATATTTTTATAAAATGAAAAATTAAAAATTTTAGAAAAGACAAAAGAAAAATTGTTATGTAATTAACAATTTAAAAGAGAAAAAGGAGAGATATATATGGCAGTTAATATCAATTTATTTCCTCCTGTTTTAGACGTCTACATGCCTGCTTTTTTGATTAATAGTAGTGATATTCAAAAGAATATATGTAGGGTCTATTTTTCTATTTCTGCTTATAATAATTTATCAGAAATAAAAAATATACAAGTAACAGTAACAAATCAAAATACTAATATATCAGTTTTAAATAGAACTAATTATCCGTGTGAAATAATGTTAAGCGAAGTTAAAACTGATTTAACTAGAGATTCTGATGATAAATATTATGTTGAAATAAAATCAAGTGATATTGAGGGAGGATTTCAAATAAATCAGTATTATAAAGTTCAATTAAGGTTTACTGGCGCGGATGCCGCTAATGTGGATTTGACCTTGCCTCAGGCGATTGATAGCTGGCTTACCGCAAATTTGTCTAACTTCTCAGAATGGTCAACAGTATGTTTAGTTAGAGGAATAAGTACTCCTACTTTGTCAATATTAGGATTTGATTCAACAGCAGACACAACTCTATGGTCTTTAAATAATGTTGATTTAGTTGGACATTTATCTTTTGCGGATTCCGCGGAAACTGATACATTAAAAAGTTATCAAATTAAACTTTATAATGCTAATAATGAATTATTAACTGATAGCGGTTTATTATACACTAATAATTATACTAATATAAATGAATTTAGTTATGTTTTTGAATATAACTTAAATGAAGGAGATAGTTATTATTTTACTTTTGAATATGAAACTGCTAATATGTATAAAGAAAGTTATAGATATGATTTTATAATAATTCAAGAATCAGCAGAGATGCTAGATGCAGAAATGACTGCTATACTAGATGAAATCAATGGTTGTATTGGAATAAATATTAAAGATAAAATGGGTGTAAATACTTTTGTTGGAAATATTACTATTAGAAGAACATCAAGTGAAAGTAATTTTACTATATGAGAAGATATACATACGGCTTCTTTTGAAGATAATTCAATATTAGATTACACTTGGTGAGATTTCACTATTAAGAGCGGTGTTTATTATAAATATTTAGCTCAAAAAAGAACTAGTGTAGGTAATAGAGGTATTCCAATTTATCCTAACAATAATGAACCTATTATGATGTTATTTGATACTATGTATTTAACAGGTCAAGGAAATCAATTAAATATTAGATTTGATCCAAAAATAAGTTCATTTAAACGAAATGTTAGTGAGTCTAAGACTGATACTATTGGTTCTAAATATCCATTTGTAAAAAGAAATGGTTATATGGATTACAAGAGTTTTCCTATTAGTGGTTTAATAACTCATCTTATGGATCCTAGTCATTCTATAACATCAAAAGAAAAAGAATTTAGAGATAGTCTAAGTTATTATGAAGAATTCAATAAAAAGAATAGAATTGACGATTTTAATGATTGAACTTATGAGCGTGAATTTAGAGAAAAGGTATCTGATTTTTTATACGCTAATAAAGTTAGATTGTTTAGATCTGCAACTGAAGGAAATATATTAGTTAGATTAATGGATATTAATTTTACTCCTAATGAAATATTAGGTAGAAGAATTTATACATTTACTGCGACAGCTTATGAAATTGATGAATTTAATATTAAAAATTGTGATAAATATGGAATAAATAGCTTAGGTACATACGACACACAATTACAATTTAATCAAGATTATATAGGCCAATTTAATGAAATTATACCTGCTGGTATAAATGTATTAGAACTAATTGAAGAAAAATATAAAAAATATACAAAAGAAGGCTATGTAGTTAATATAGATTATTTAGATTTTTTAAGGATTGAGATGGAAGATAAGCCTTATTTGATTAATGAAAATGCGGACGGGCCTTATGTAGTTAATGACCGCATTCGTGCGCGTGAAGAACTGACTTCCGCATATTTAGGCTATTTAGTTTATATTAATGAACAGCCTATTGTAATTAATCCTGAAGGTATATATGAATTAAAAGGTGAAGATATTAAAATTACTTCATTACGTTTTCCTATTGATACAAAAATAAATATTGATTATCATACTTATATTAGCCAAAAAGAAGATAATACTCAACTAGTAAAAACTAATACTTTTTATAAAAGAGTTGGACAATTATGAGGGGGATTTGCGCCTAATGATTCTTTATATCAACAAATTTGAAATAAATATTTTGAAAAATATTCAACGTATATGCAAACATTATTGTCTTTAGATGAGATTAAAGTAGAGGCTGAACCTGGTACTGTAGTATACGTTAAGGAATCTAAAGATAAAGATTTTCAACGTCATGTAATTGGTGAAACTCATACTTTAGATTTTTATTCTGAAGATTGCACAATTAATGGATTATATTTTGCAGGCTTGCATTTTGAAGAAGCTAATGAAAGTGAAAAAGAAAAAGATATACTTCCAAGTAATAAATTTATAGATACTGGGATAATATTAGATAAGTATGTTAGTGATACATCAGATTTAATTGAAAATGGTGTATATACATTGGCAGATGATTATTTAGAAGTATTAGACCATTTTGAAGGAGCTTACAGTTTTAAATCTAAAAAACAATTTCCACCAGATACTGCTTCCGCGAATCAAGATAATATAGAACATAGTGATATAAATAAAGCATACACTTTATTATTAGATAGAGTATATGAGTCTATTGATGATGATGGCGGTATATTGGTTGATCATGAATTTGTTGAAGATGTCCATGGAGATTATTGAACTGGAGAACTTTATGTAGATGGTAATTTTGATGAAAATCAAATCAATCAAATAGATGCCAATAACTCTGAAGATTTTATTAAATCAGGAGATAAAGTATTAAAAAATGGCTATACATTTAAATCAAAGATGCAAGAACCTGAAAATGATACTGCTTCAGCCAATTCTAAGCAAATGGAAAAGTCAGAAACTACATATACAATAAGTTTAAATAAAGAATATGACGAATACTATAATTTAGTAGTTTATAAAGAAATAGATAAAGAATATGCTTTATTATTACAAAGATTAATAGATGAAGCAAATAGTAGATATTTATGGCATGATAATAAATGGTGATTATTTACTAAAGATAATGATGTTCTTTGTTCTGTTGAAGCTCTCATAGATTACTGTTGTGAAATAGTAAAGGGGAGATATTAATGAAAAAGAGATATGAATATTCTAATGATGCTGATTTTTTAAATGAATTTAACAATGAGAAATTAAAAGAACAATTTGTAAAAATAACCATTTTAGATTGATTAGAAAGACCTATCCAAGAAGTACAAGGTATTGTGACTGGAGGAACTATTAATTTAGATGGTAATTCTAGTGTTCGAAGAACAGTTAATCTTTCTGCTTTTATAAATGAAGAAGAAATAGCTAGAGTTACCAATCTAGATAATTTATTTGCTATGAATAAAAAAATGTTTTTAGAAATTGGTTATATAAATACAACCGATAAATATTTACAATATCCAATTATATGATTTCCGCAAGGACATTTTATAATGTTTAATCCAAATTTAACTCATTCAGTGGGCGGAAGCTCGCTTCAAGTATCATTAAGAGACAAAATGTGTTTATTAAATGGAGAGTGCGGAGGTACCATACCCGCATCTACGCAATTTGATGAATATGATACTATTGATGATAAAGGCAATTGGATAACTCAAAAGCCGACTTTTGAGCAAATTATAAGAGAACTTGTAAATCATTTTGGAGGAGAACAACTTGGAAAAATAATTATAAGTGATGTTCCTAGAAGAGTAAAAAAAGTAATGAAATGAATTGGAAATTCTCCAGTTTATTTAATTAATAATGAAGGTTCATACATTATGAGTACAAATTATGCGGATGTCGCAGATAAATCATATCAAGTATTTGATTATGGTGAAGACATAGGATATATATATACTGATTTTACTTGTCCTAGTGAATTAATTGGAAATGCTGGAGATAATGTATGTACTATATTAGATAAAATAAAAAATATGCTAGGAAATTATGAATATTTTTATGATGTTGATGGAAATTTTATTTGACAAGAAATTAAAAATTATCTAAATACAACAAAAGCAACTGTAGATTTAGAAAAAATGACTAAAGATGATTATTTAATTGATGCAAGTAAAGGTAAAACAGTATACAATTTTAATAATAGTGTTTTAATTACTTCATTTTCTAATTCTCCTCAATACAATAAAATTAAAAATGATTTTATTGTATGAGGAATTAAAGAAAACGCTAATGGAAATAATGTTCCTATTAGATATCATTTAGCTATTGATACTAAACCAAAAATTGGAAATATATATGATGTATTTTTTTATGAAGATCCCGATGATGGATTAACAAAAGCAAAAATGCCTATATTATATAGAAGTTTTGCAGAAATTAATAAAACGCCTGGCGCAGCTGGAATATTTTATAAAGCTACTGATACTAATATAATATATCAATGAAATGGTAATAAAGAAAAATATGAAGAAGTAGATACTGAGACAACTCAATTTGTTAAAGTTCAAACTACGGATTGACGTTCTGAATTGTATTTACAAGGAGTTCAAGCTGAACCTCTAGGGATAGCTTCAAATTATTATTATACAGAATTGATGAACGAGTGGCCAAAGCTGTATAATTTACAAAAGGATTTTTACATAGATAATGAAGGTACAAAAATATATACTGGTGGATTTTATGATGAAGTATTAAAAACTCCTAGTAATATAGATTATTACCTAGATTTTATAGATTCTAATGCTGCGATATCGCAATTCAGCGTTAATAATATTGGTCGTCGCACTCACGTTGTTAATAGTAATGATATTAATTGTGTATTTGAACCTACTATTCCAGATTTTATAATAATAGAATTAGGTAGACCAGATACTGAAGAAAAACGTAGAGAATGCGAAGCTAAAGGGCAAAATTACATTCAAGTGGATACTTCAATATTTAATTTATTAGCTACTGGTGGAAATTTAAATTCTGCATATAATGAAGTTAAAATGTTATTGCATGAATATACAAGTTATAATGAGAGTGTTAATATTCAAACAGTTCCTATATATAATTTAGAACCAAATATTAGAATTGGCGCTAGGGATATAGAAAGTGATATCTATGGCGATTATATGATTTCTAGTATTTCTATCCCTCTTGATGTTGGTGGAACAATGTCAATATCAGCAACTCGAGCTTTAGAAAGATTTTAGAGTAAAAGGAGTGTTAAAGATGAGTTATAAATTCGGACAATTTAGAAAAAGTCAATTGCAATCTTATTTAACACCTTTAGAATATACTTTGGATGATATAAAAGTAGAATCAAGTCTTTCTAAAGGAGTTATTTTTGTAGATAAAGGAATTGATTTATCTGGAAAAAATATATTACAAGCATTGACTGAAAATAATAAACAAAGAAGTTATTATTTAAGATTTAGAATAGAAAAACAAGAAACTAATCAATTAATTAATATTAGATTAATTAATACAGATAAAAATAAAGATAATGTTCAAACCATAAAAACTATAAATGTTGAAAGCGGAAAAGATGATTATTCTACATTTGAATTAGTTATAAGCCCAAATGATAATCATTCTTATAATCAAATATTTTTTGAATTAAATAGAGAATTAATTGATTATAATACTCTTAATAGCGATGGTACTTATGGTAGAACAGTTAAAATAATAATTGAAAGATTAGATGAAATATATAATGTTATTGATTTTTTAAACCCTTCTATTGAAAATAAAGGAAGATTGAAACAAATTGGTATCCAAGGTCCTCCTGGTTTATTAATGAGCATTAATGGAGAAGATATTAGGATTGGTAGAAGTGGAATATATGAAATTAATAATAAAATAAATGTTACTTTTATAGGCTTCATTATTGAAGCAGATGAAAAATATTTCATTTTAGATTATCAATATTAAGGAGGAAAGCGCAATGGAATACAATAGTTTTTATGGAGGAAGAAGAGGAGCTTCTTTCGTTATTATAAAGTCTTATAAAAGTATTGCTGATATGGTTGCCGCTTTTCAACAAGGTGGAGCTTATAAAGTAGTTAATTATGATGAATATGTTTTAATTGATACTGAAAATAAAAATGATAAAGATAATGGTAAAATTTATCGTAGAGGGTATGAATATAACAATTCTATGGGTGGAGCTGATTATATTGGACAAATTGTCGGTCCAGCTGGTATGGCTCCGCATACTGAAATGCATACTATTGAAGAAGTAGAACAAATAGCTGAAAGAGATGGTTTTGAATATAGAAAAGGCAGCGGAAGCTATGATGTTCAAGGAAATAATTTAATACCTGGAAAATATGTAGAACCTGGTTCTGGAGTTATTCATTATAATGATGAAATTAGTTGAGCTTATTGTTCTGTAAGAGATATCAATTCACATGAATCAACAGCTCATATTGGTTTTAGATTTCCTTATACTGTAATTGATTATACAACTACATCAATTAGTACATATAAAGATGGTAATTATACTGATACATCTAGTGCAGAAAGAATTGATGATGGCAGTCATCCTTTTTATGAAAAATGAAATATTAAAATACCTAAAGGTATTAAAGGAGATACATTAAAGAATTTTAGAGTTATGACTGCTAATACTGCAATTGAGCCTTACTCAGGTAGAGATGATGATATTGCTAACAATAGAAAAGTATTAGTTTATGATTATTATATTTATGATGATAAAGAAGATGGAATTTTTAAAACTTATTATGTAGGAGATTATAATAAAATTTCTGATGTAAAAGTTGAAAAGAATGGAAAAGTTACTATTAGTTATGAACATGATGATGATGATAACTATTTATTAAACATTCCTATTTCAGTTAATATATTAACAGGAGAAACAGAAGGTAGTGGAAATCAAAAAATTGAAATAACATATGCCGATGGGACTAAACAGGAAATAGGTAATCCACTTAATTATATAATTAAAACTGCTATTGATAATAGATATCATTTATTAGTTTATTATTCAGACCCTGAAAAAAGAAATGCTGGAACTAAAGTTTCTTGAGATGGAAATGATGATTGGACTGACTTAGGATATATTGGTGACGGAACTGGGAATGGAGCAGTCGCTGGGAAAGAAGATGACGAAGGCGTTAAAGAAGTTGCTAACCATATGCCTGTATATAGTGTATGGATGATAGTAGAAGAAGATGGTAACAATGAATAATAATGGATGTACTGGTCAATTACTTGGACCATTTAAAGCTAACGAAGAGTTATATAATAAAATAATTGCGGATGCTGCTTATCCAGTATTATATATCAATCATTTGGGAATTCAAACTGATATAAGAAATTTTGTTTATATAAATGGAAATAAATATGAAATTGGAAAAACAGGTATTTATGAAGTTGGTAATACTGAAATTACTTCTATTTATTTTGAAAGTGATACTGATGATAATAGTATTATTGACTATTCAATAACTTGTAAAGAAGAAGAAAAATAAAAAAGATGCATAAGAGCATCTCTTTTTTTTGCCCTCATTGAGGGCTATTTTTTTATGTAATTTTTTAAATATTATTTTTATGATAAAAGTACAATGTCTTTGTAAATAATTTTTACTACCTGATAAATTATTAAATTTTTATAAAAACTTTGGCAAGTTTAATAAAAGAGTTTTGATAAAAACTTATATATTACTGAAAGGAAAAGGAATAATAGAAAGGAGTATTTAAAATTATGAACTATTATCCAAATAATAATTTTTATCAAAACTATTCTTATGGTAACCAAATCGCACAACAAATACCTACTCTTCAAGGTAAAGTTGTTGATAATGCGGAAATGGTTAGAGTTACAGAAGTGCCATTTGGAGGCTTTGGAGTTTTCCCAAAAGGTGATTTAAGTGAAGTTTATATTAAATCATGGAATAGTAATGGAACTACTCAAATAAATACATATAGACCTGTTCCTGCTGAGGAGATTAAAGAAATAGACCCTCATAAAGAATTAATTGAAAAAATTGATGCTTTAAGTCAAAAAATAGATATGTTAAGCGGCAATGGCGGTCAACCCAGCGCTAAGCAAGGTACTACGTCCATAACACCGGCTGCCGCAAAGGATGTGAGAGTAAATGCCTATTAGAAATCCTCAACAAATGTTAAACTTAATTAGTGGTCTCCGCAATCAAGACCCATCTGCTTTTGTACAGAATATGGTTATGGAAGCTGCTAGTCAAGGAAATCCTATTATGCAAAATCTAGCTTCTTTAATTCAATCAGGCGAGACTAATCAGATTGAATCTATTGTTAGAAATATAGCAAAAGAAAGAGGTATAGATTATGACAAAGAATTTAAAGCCTTTCGTCAAATGTTAGGTTTTAAAGATAGATAATATCATTTTAAAGAAAGGAGAGTTTGTATGTTTAGCTCAAATAATGGTTACAGCTTAGCTGATATTGCTGCAGCAACTGGAAATAATGGAAACTCTAACAATGGTTGGGGTGGAGACGGAGCTTGGTGAATTATTATCTTATTCTTATTCGTATTCTGCGGATGGGGAAATAATGGTAATGGATTCGGCGGAGGTAATGGCGGAGCACAATCTGCTTTAACTCGTGGAGAATTATGCCAAGACATGAACTTTGCTGATTTAGAAACTGCAGTAAGAGGAGTTAATACCGGATTATGTGATGGCTTCTATGCCATGAATACTGGTATGTTAAATGGTTTCTCAGGATTACAACAATCTTTACAAAGCGGATTTGCTGGAGTAGATAACGCTATTTGTACTCTTGGATACCAAAATCAAATGGGAGTAAATTCAATTACTCAAGCAATTAATGCAGCTGATGTTAATGCAATGCAAAATACTAATGCATTAGCCACACAAATTGCACAATGCTGCTGCGATAATAAAGCTCAATTATGTGATTTAAAATATGATTTAGCTACTGATAACTGTGCTTTACAAACATCTATTGCAAATGCAACAAGAGATATGATTGATAATCAAAATGCTAATACTAGAAGTATTTTAGATTTCTTAGTAAATGATAAAATTTCTACTCTTGAAAATGAAAATCAAACATTAAGATTATCTGCTAGTCAACAAGCACAAAACAATTATTTAGTTAGTACATTAAGACCAGCACCAGTACCTGCTTTTGCAGTACCAGCACCTTATCAATTCACTTCTTGCGGTGGATGCGGATGCGGAAATGGTTTTAATGGAATTAATTACTAAAATTAATTAAACGAAATGGAGGAAATATAAGATGTATGAATTAACTGCAAATGCTTTGCAAACAGTTTTAACAAATCAAAATATTTTATTTACTGAAGTACCTATGTACTCATGTAATAATTCCATAGTTTATAGAGAAGGAAGCGGACTAGTGAGTCTACGCGGCTTGACATCTTGCCAATGCCGCGCTAGATTCAGAGTTTCATTTGGCGGAAATATTGCTATTCCTGAAGGTGGAACTGTTGGACCTATCTCTATTGCTATTGCAGTAAATGGTGAATCAATCGCAACTACTACTGCAACAGTTACACCTGCAGCCGCAGAAGAATTTAATAATGTAAGTACTGATGTATTTATTGATGTACCTGCAGGATGCTGCTCTCAAATTAGTGTAAAAAATATTAGCACTGAAACTATTGATGTTCAAAATGCTAATCTAATTGTAGAAAGGGTGGCGTAATATGGAACAATTAAAAGCAATGAAAGAACAATTAACAGCTTGTGTTCAAGCGCAAATTGGTGATTTAAAAAGCGCTAATGCTGAAGAACTTGGCGAAGCTGTTGATATGATTAAAGATTTGTCTGAAGCTATCTACTATTGCACAATAACAAAAGCAATGGAAGATAGTGATAAAGAAAAAGAAATGATGAGATATGTAAAACCTATTTACTATTATAATGAAATGGGCGGAAATAAGCCTAGATATTATAATGGCAGCTCATCATACGCTATGTCTGGACGTGGTGGAAATCAAAGTGGTAGTCGTAGAAATTATAGCGACGGCCGCATGTATTACGATGGAGAAATGATGGAACATTATCCTAGATACATGGAAGATTCTTATCCAATGGAAATAAGAGATTACCGCGAAGGTAGAAGTCCAGTTAGTAGAAGAATGTATATGGAGTCAAAAGAATTACATCATGATAAAGCAAAACAAATGAAAGAATTAGAACAATATATGAAAGAATTAAGTGAAGATATAACTGAAATGATAGATGATGCGACTCCAGATGAAAAAGAAATTCTATCTCAAAAATTAACTACTTTAGCAGAAAAAATTAGATAATGTTTGAAATTAATGGAGAAAAATGGCATATTCAATTCTCATGCCCTTATCACGATATATTCATCATGGATAGTGGTGACTACACTATTGGGGTATGTGATGACAAAAGCAAAACTATATATTTAGCTAGTAATTTAAGAGGTAAACTGCTAAAGAAGGTTCTATGTCATGAGATAGTTCATGCAGCCATGTTTTCTTATAATATAGAATTAGATTACATGCAAGAAGAATTAATGGCAAACATAATTGCTACCTATGGTTCTGAAATATTGAAAATTGCAAACGATATATTTAAAAGGCTATAATAGATTTATTTCTATCATAGCCTTTTTTTTTGTTTATTCTCAATTTATTTCATTAGTATCTACTTTTACATATTGTGCTAATCCAATACAAATAGCATCTGCTTCATCATCATTAACATCGATATTATATTTTTCTTTAACGAAATCTATATCTGCTTGTTTAAGAGTCGTTCTCTTTATACCGCGACCATTTTTAATTCCTAATGCAGCGCGTCAAGAGCTAGGATATATATATTCAATATTTATTTGTTGAAAGTTATCATGCATCATAAATGCGATCGCAGCCTGAAGCCACATTAACATTTTATGTGTATGAGTATTACCCACTCCATAGCCGCCTTCAGGTCTAACTTCTTCAACTATTACTTTTGATATTTGGTATTTATCTAAAATATCTTTTATGCCATCACGCATTATATATATTCTTTTAATTACATCTGTTGATGAAGATGTTATACACCCGTGGTCAATTAATTCTCCATCTTTAAAAAATGCTCATCCACTTGATTTTGTAGATACATCTAAGGATAAAATATTCATATTTATCACTCCTTTATCTATATCTACATTATATCATAAAATTCTCGTTATGTCAAAAAAAGAAGTGATGATTATTTAACATCATCACTATCTATTATACTTTTTATGTCAGCAGGTTTTTTATTATCATTTATTAGTTTATTTGCGGCAAAGCCTGCTATAATGCTCTTTAGGTCTAGTCCTAAACTATCTTCCGCAACTTTTAAAACTTGGTCTATTTTTTGTGTATTATTTTCAATTAGTTTAGAAGATTGGTCACCATACATTGTAATCTTATCAATATTTGATAATGGTGAAGAAATCTCTTTAGCTATTGAAGGTAATACATTTGTAATCATTTCAACGATAGATGCTTCGCCCATTTTCTTTTGTGCTTCAGCTTTCTTTTCAATACCTTCTGCTTCAGCGATACCCTTCGCGCGAATACCGGCTGCTTCCGCCTCAAGAATAGCTTTTTTACCTTCAGCTTCTGCCAATAATTTAGCCTTAATACCTTGAGCTTCTAGTTCTGCAGCTTCTTTATTTGCTTCTGCTATTGCTATATTTGCTTCCGCTTGCTTTTTAGCCTTTTCAGTTTCAGCTTCAGCTGCTTTAATAGCACGAGTTTTATCTACTTCAGCTTGGACTTCAGCAGCATATTTTTCTGCATCTGCTTGTTTCTTAATTTCAGCGTCTAATTCTTGTTCCTTTAAAGCAACTTCTTTTTGTTTTAAAGCAGTTAATTTTTCAGTTTTAGCAACTTCTGCTTCAACTTGAGCCTCATTAATTGTCTTTTGTTGAATAGCATTTTGGATACCATAAGCAGCGTCCGCATCTGCGGCTTTTCTATCTTGTTCAATTTTATATTCAGCTTTTTTAATTGATAAATCTTTTTGTTGTTCTGCTATTTTTGCATCTGCTTCTGCTCTAGCGCGAGCTCCTTCCTCATCAGCGGCCGCTTCCGCAACTTTAATTTCCTTTTCTGCTTGAGCTCTTGCTATTTTAGCTGCTTTTTGGATTTTAACTAAATTATCAATACCTAAATTTTCAATAGCTTGATTATCATCTGAACAGCTTTGAACATTTAAGTTTACAATTTCAAGACCCATTGCTTTAATATCATCATTTGCATTTTCTTGTATTTTTTGTGAAAATAATTGTTTATCATTAACTAATGATACTAACATCATTTGACCAATGATTTCACGCATATTACCTTCAAGAACTTGCTGAACATTAGTTGCGATATAACTAGCATTTTGGTTTAAGAAATGTCTTGCTGCGACTTGAATTAAATCAGTATCTTGTGGAATTCTGACATTTGCAACTGCATCTACATCGACATTAATAAAGTCTTGTGTAGGTACATTATGTGCTTTTACATCAATTTGTATCAATTCAAGAGTAAGTTTATCTACTCTTTCAAAAAATGGTAATCTCAATGTTGCTTTACCAATTATTATTCTTGGTTTCTTTTTAAGTCCAGAAATTATGTATACCATATTTGGTGGACATTTTACATAGCTTGCCATTATAATAACTCCAATAATTAATATGATGGCGCATATTAATCCTATTAAAATTAAATTCATTTCCTTTATCTCCTTTTATCTCCTAAAAATTATCTACCAGTACTTCCAAATCCCCCATCACCGCGTTCAGTTTCATCTAAACTATCTTTTTCTTCAAGAGTGATAGGTATATAAGGCATAACAACTAATTGAGCAATGCGGTCGCCGCCTCTTATGCTTTGAACATCGTTTGTATCATTGTGAAGAGCGACGATTATTTCCCCTCTATAATCTGAGTCTACAACGCCTACACAGTTAGCTGGACGAAGTCCTTGTTTAGTAGCTAATCCGCTACGGGCGAAGATAGCTCCGAATGTACCTTCAGGTAAAGAAACTGCAATACCAGTATTAATTTTTACTGTATAATGCGCAGGCACAATTATTTCTACTTCTGAACTAGGTACATAAAGGTCATAGCCTGCGGCTGCTGCGCTTCCTCTAGTTGGTTCTATTGCATCTTCTCTTGTTTTCATATAATCTATTGGCATAGAAAAAAAATTTGCGTTTGAAATCGTCATTGCCCCATCTTCATTTACTAAACTTGAATTATCATTAGTTGTATCAATTATAATATTATTATCCATTATTTATTCTCCTATCTATTAAAATGCACTACCATTGTCATATGTTATATCGACATCTCTATCTGGTTCGTGCTCGTCATTAAATTTTTTAACTAGAGTCACTTTTCACCAGAAGTCAATTACTTCACCCTTTTGTTTTCTTTCTTTATATTCTACTGTTGATTTAGTTAAAGTATATCCAGGTTCTTGTTTAGCTTTTTCAATAAAAGCAGTAGCTTCATCTTCAGCACTAAATCTATATACTTCAGTAGTTGTTATTAAAAATTTCATATTAATTCTCCTTATCCATTAACTAATTTTATTTCTAATTCATTTTTACCATATTTAGTTATTTCTGCTAATTCAATTTTTTCTTTAATACCTTTTGAAAAATTTTTAGAGCCTATTAATTGAACTTCTTTTGCATTATATTTAGTTGCAGTTTCAATAATAGTATTTGGCACATTATCTAATTCAACAGAAACAACATCTATTTTATTACCATCTTCATAAACAAATATATTTTGATTTAAAATAAATGGTTTTATAATACTAACTATTTTTTTCATAGTCTCTCCTCCTTAAAAATCTGCTATAACTCCAGCGTCATATGGAAAGAAATAATATACAAAAGCCTCTTCATCTATATTCATCCATATTTCAATAGCGTCTTTATCTTTTGTTAAATCAATAGCGCATATCTTTCCTCTATTAGTTAAACATTCATCGATTAGACAATCTACGCATCTGATTTGAGTTCCGTTATGTTTGACATTTCCGCCTGCTAAATGAAAATCAAATACTGTATAGTCTTTTTTTTCATTACATAATAACATATAATAAAAGTTTTTAGTATCTATAATAAAATTTTTAATTATTTCTTTTTTACTATTGATAGTTCCTTCTGATAATGCAGGTAAATTTTTTACTATATTTTTATTTATATCATAAAGATTACCTATTACTACTTGTTTTTCTTCTTCCATAATCTAATTCTCCTTTTATTATTAAGTATATCTTTTGTTACATAATTTTTTGAAGTTGCTAAATGATCTGCATCGATGCCTTCATAAATTACATATTCTAAAAATTTTCTTTCATCTTCATTTAATATAATATGATTTTTATTATTTTCATAATATTGGTATGGACGGTCATTAAATTTATAACCCATTGCTAGCCAATCTAATACATTTTCTAATACATCAAGGACTTGTTCATCATCATTTTTATTAAATGTTTTTTTATTTTGTCTATGTTGCCAATGATGTGAATTAACTTGCCAATGATGTTGCCAAGCCTTTTCAAAAGCATTTTTATTTTCTTCTTTTTCTTGTTGAGATATAGGGAAAAAATTTTTTCTATAAGGCTCAAATTCTTCTATCGAATATTTGCTAGCATCATGACATAATACTCTATTATGTAATTTATTTAATAAATCTTCTCCACCAATTTGAAAAATTATATGATTATTTTTCATTTCATCGAATGCTTTTAAAATATTATTTTTATGTTCTTTAATGTATTTTTTATATAATTCTGTATTCTTTTTTATTTTAAAATATTTTTTTATATTTAGTATATTGTATTTTATTTTATTTGGAAAACTTAAAATAAAATAGCCTATTGATAAAAATTTATTTTGTTTATTTTCAAAATCTGAATTCATAGTACGTTTTCTAAACAAATGTAATTTATATAAATTATTATGTGCTATTCATTCATTTATAAAAAATTTAATATTTCTTTTAGTTTCAAAAGCAGTATTTTTTTCTAATATTTCTTTAATAATAATTTTCATTTTATCAATATTTTTCATTTGATAACTATTAAAAATAGTTATTATTTTTGAATTGTATTTAATAGTTAAGCCTTTTATTTTTGTTGTTTTCATAAAAACCTCCTATTCAGTATATACTTTGCAACTACCACTAAAATGGTCTATTTCATGTTGTATTATATCACTCATTCTTCCACCTTCGGCTAATTCTTTAATGTTTCCATTTTCATCTGTATAAGTACACCAAACTTTTTGATATCTAGTTATTTCTTTATAAACACTTGGTACACTTAAACATCCTTCAATATATTTTTCTTCTCCGCGAGTTCTAGTTATTTTTGGATTAATTAAAACATATTCTTCTCCACCCCAAGAGCAAATACAAATTTGTTTTGGTTCTCCTATTTGAATTGCGGAAATGCCTTTCCCATTGTGGACTGAATGTAATGTATCTTTCATATCCTGAATAAGGTTTTTTATATCATTATTAATTTCAGTTACTTCTTCGCTTGTTTGTTTTAATATTTCTCTATCTTCTTTATTTCTATAAACTAATATTCTTCTTATCACTTTACCATTTCCTTTCATTTTATATAAATATTATATCATTTATTTTTAAAAAAGTCAAAAAAGAGGTTAAACTTTTTGATACAGTTTAACCTCTTTTGTTTTTAAACTTTTTTGGACATCTATAACTCTTTGATTGCGGGAACCGCGTAGCCAGAGCGTAATGTCTCGTTCTGATTGAATATATGGCCCATCTATTAAAACATCAATTTTAGATAGTATTGTATGTAAGATAAACTCATCTCTGATTAGATCTTCCCAAACATAGCCTGTTCACAAGAATATACGCGTGTTTGGGCAATCTTGTTTAATCACATCAAGGATTGCCGCCGTATTCACAACGTTATCATTATCTTTCCATAATGGCTCGCCACCAAGAATACTTAAATTTCTTTGAATACCATTAGCTGTTAAATCTTTTTTAATAGTATCAATCAATTTACTCGTCCACATTTCATCTCCATAGCTACTATCTCAGGCTTCTGGGTTATGACACCCAGGACAATGGAGAGGGCAACCAGATAGGAAGACACTTACACAAGTGCCTTCGCCATTAACTATGTCGTTTGGATTGATACCAGCAACATGAACCATGCCTGTCATTATTTCCATCCTTGTAATTTCTTACTATGTTTATATCTATCTTCAGTTTCCGCCTGTTTTCCTTTATTAAACGCTGTCTTATAGTCGCCAGTAAGATAGCCTGTTACGCGACGAAGTTGTTGAATATGTTCACTATCACACATAGGACAATGGTCATTGAATTCATCGCAATATCCACATTCAAGACAAGTGTCATTTGGAACATTCAAAGCGAAGTAAGGTATGTCTTTATCTATAGCATAATTAACTATTTGTTCAAGTGCTTCTAAATTATTTTTAACTCCACCATCTAATTCTACATAAGTAATACAACCAGCAGAACTATATCCAGTTAATTGACTTTCAATATCAATTTTGTCATATGGACTCATTTCTTCTCATACTGGAACATGGATACTATTAGTGAAGTATTCTCTATCGCTAATATTTGGTATTTCTCCATATCTCTTTTTGAATTTCTTCATTGCGGTATAGCAAAGATTTTCAGCTGGGGTATAGTAAACACCAAAATTTAATTTATATTCTTCTTTAAATTCAGCACAACGTTTTTTAAATAATGCTTCAATTTTTTTAGCAAGTTCCATACCTTCTTCAGTTGTATGGTCTTTACCAATTAAGATTTGAAGTGTTTCCGCAAGACCAATTTGACCCAAAGCCAAGGTACCATGCTTCAATGCACTTCGAATACCTTCTTCAGGAACATAGCCTGCCATTAAACCATTCTCATACATAAACTTTGCAGACTCGGGTGATTGAGAACAGATATAATCAAATCTTTCAATTAGCATATCTTTTGCTTCATAAATTTTATCATTTAATAATCTTAAGAATATGTCAATAACTTTGTTAGGATCAAAATTTTGAGTTCTAATTTCTTCTTTTGCTTCCATAGCAAGAGTAGGCATTATTATAGTAACAGGACATATATTACCTCTACCATCCTTAAGTTGTCCAAATCCGTTTATATCGAAACCATTCGCCGTACGGCACCCCATCGTAGAGAAATAAGTTCTAGGGTCATTTAGATCATAACCTACATTACCGCTCCAGTCTACATTTGCATAATTTGGATATAATCTTTGAGCTGTTGATTTAAGTGCTAATTGGAATAAATCGTAGTTAGGATCTCCAGGTTTTCGGTTAACACCTTTCATACATTGAAATATACCACATGGGAATATAGGTGTTTTTCTTACTTTGCCTACGCCTTTAATAGAACCTTCAAGCAATGCTTTTGTAACCATTCTGCCTTCAGGAAGCGTGCATGTTCCATAATTAATGCTCGTGAATGGAAGTTGATTTCCAGATCTAGATTGAAGTGTATTTAGATTATGATACATACCTTCTACTGCTTGTTTTAATTCACGTTCAGTTCTTTGATAAGCATCATCAAAAGCCATAGTATATTTATCTTTTTTATTAAATTCATAATCTAAAATACTAATGTCTTTTACTTTATCTTCATAAATAGCTTTACCAAGCTCTGCACGGAACTCTTCTATTTCATCTATTTTTCTTTTGTTTTCATCTGAATAATCATTGTAATTTTTAACTTCTGGTTGGCTACCAAAAACAAAAGCAGATTCAATATCTAGTGCTTCTTGTAAATGTTTATAAAAAGATTTACGAACATATGGAACCATAGTTCAATCTAGGTGCGTTGCGGAAACACCACCAAACTGCTGCAATGACTGAAGTTGAAATATTACTGCAACTAATTGAAATGCAGTATTGATTGATTGAGCTGGACGAACATCTGTTTGTCTAGTGTTAAAACCTTTTGCTAATAAATCATCAAAAGGTACAGATAAACAGTTATGCATACCAACTGCATAGCTATCAAGGTCGTGAATATAAATTTCATTATTTAAATGATTATTTCTAGCCATTGGTGATATTATGTAATTTAATGCATAGTCTTTCATTAACTCGCTACGGGCTTCACCCATACGACCTCCAAATGAATGTTCATCAACATTAGCATTTTGATTTTGAACATCAGAAGCATCAAGTTTTTCAGCTATATTTTTAATTAGCTCTGAGTTCTTTTGTCTTATTTTATTTCTTTCTTCTCTATAAAGGATATATGCTTTTGCGACATCTTTTCTTTTAGTAGACATTAAACCTTTTTCTACTAAATCTTGAATTTCTTCAATTCCAGGTGTCTCTTCTACTTCTTCATAATATCCTTCAATAAAATCTGCAATATTTTCAGCTTTTATTTCAGCATATTCAGTTATTTCTCCGTCTACGCTTTTAAAAGCTGCAAGTATTGCTTTTTGAATTTTTGATGGATCAAATTCTACTATTCTTCCATCGCGTTTCTTTACGTTCATATTTCAGTCCTCCTTAGTATATATTTAATTCAAGGAATTAACCTTACATATAATATGAATTTATATTTTAATAGATTATATTAATTTGACCTGCGGCAACCGAGGTGTGTCGCCCGGTTGACCGGTTACCGCTAGTCTTCAGTAATACCTTCTCTATCGTGAGTTAAATTAATACTACCATCATAATAAACATCAGTTATCTTGTAAAGTTGGTGGCAGCCACTATTCTTGTATGTCTTTGTCACAAACGAATCGTCCCTACGATAACCAGCAACTAATAACTTAATGCCTCTTGTGAACCAGCCCTTTTCTACTACGTGTTTCACTCCATCTTCGCCAAGCTCACTTAATTGTCTATTATACATTGCATAATATTCTTTTGTAAATTTAACATTTACAACACCTGTTGGAGTTAATAATGTTACAGATGAACGATTGTCATTTTTGCCAATAACTGTTCCAATTATCTTATAAATTTTATAAATAGGAATATCATGACCATTCCTTTTGAAGAATGTATCTACAATAGGTTCAGATGGAAGATTATTAAAATCTACAATACCATATTTATCTACATTAACATTTTTTAATTCATGTTCATGATAATAGAAACATAATGCCTCCATTTCATATGAGCTAATATTACCTAATGCATATTTATCCCAACACTCTTTAAATAATAATGTATTAAATTTTTTTAATATTTCTTCTTGATTTTCTTTAATCCAATCTCTTGCTCCATCCATTACGTTTTGATAAATTTTTTCCCATATTGTTTGTTGGATACAAGTTAAACCATTAATTACTTCAAGTTTATCCAAATCAAAATTCTTATTATAAAATTCTTCACAAGCATTATCAAATACAAAATATTTGCCTACTTTTTTATTTGCTTTTAAGTATTTTGTAAATAAATAAGTTCTTTTTTGTAAATCTAAACTTGCGGGAACTAAATCATGTTGAATTAAACCATTAAAATTTTGTAGAGTTATTCTTTTTTTTGCTTCACATACTTTAGATACATAATACATCATAACAAATTTTCGAGGTTCAATACCCATCTCAGCGGCGGTTGCCGCATCAGTCTTATCAAATGCTCCACCTTTAATTAAACTAAACATTGCACTTTTATTTAATGGACATCTATTTATAAAATCTGCTATATTTATATAAGGTCTAAATTTAATTATTTGTTCTATTGTTGAACTATTAACATTACTTAAGGCTTTCATACCAAATAATATTTCATTATTTTCAACATCTGGTTTAAAACTGTAACTAGATTTATTTATATCTACTAAACTAACTTTAATGCCTCTTGATATAATATCTCCAATAGCTTTTGCAATTTTACCATAATCAGTTGCTTTTTCTTTTTTTTCAACAATATTACCTTCATCATCTTCTTCATACATTGAATCATCTTCTTCAAGACTACCGCTATTAACAACTAAACATGCGGTATTCCAATATATTGGATTCCATCTTGTTGCTATATACATAGTTTGGAAACCTATAAAACTATATGCCAACGCATGAATGATACTAAATGAATAACCCATTTGAGGTCCAACTCCGCATGTCCAAACGTAATGTCCTAAACAAGATGATTTTGCTTGAGTTAATACTTTATTTTTTAATTCAGGAATTTTACTCATTTGTTTTTTACCAACTACTTTACGTGCGGCATTTGCTTCCGCAAGAGTAAAACCACAAATGTTTTCATCCATTAACATTCTCATAAGTTGCTCTTGACTTGGTGGAACTCCATAAGAACTTTTAAAATATGGTTCTAATGCTAATTGTTCTGTTTGAGTTAATCCATACTCTCTCATTTCTTTATACCATAAAGATATATCATTTTTAAATCTAATATATTTTTCCATTGGAGCTTCTTGACCTTTTTCCGCAGTCATTAATCTCATTAAACCATTAGCATCCGCCATTTCCATCATACTTTGAGGTTTAATTTTCTTTGCAGCTTGTCCTCCAACTTCGCTATCAAATTGGAAGATATTTAATACACTATTCTCTTGAAGAACTTTCCAAGTATTTTGGTCTTCAATAGGTAAAACACTTGGATGAAAATATTTATCATATACTTCTCTTAATGTTAAATCGCTATCAATTTCTCCATATTCTTGTAATAACCTAATTGCTTCACATAATTTATCTTGGACTTCTGTTACTAGAAAATCATATTTAGTCATTCCGCATGCTTCACACATATGCAAATCATATGCAGTTATAATCTCACCTTTTGGTGTTCTCATAAATGTTCCAAATTCATATGGGTCTTCATCAAATAAAATTACACCTGATGCATGACTACTTCTTTTATTTACTAATCCTTCAATACCTTCCATAATCTCTAATAAACCTGGATACATATTAACTTCATTAATAAACATTTTAATTGGTTTTCTACCTTTATCTTCATTACCATTTATAACATCACTTAATGACCATAAGAAACCACGTTCACTAGGAATTAATGAACTTAAATATTGTGCGGTATCTACATCTATTCCATCCGGGTATTCTTCACTTCTGTACCCGCGGCAAGCTGTTAAAATTGTTGAACGAGTTCCTTCTGTTCCAAATGTTGCAATTAATGTACAACCTAGATTTTTACGACTTAAATCATCAATTTCTGCATTAAATTTTTTTCCACGCTCTTCTTTTATTTTCTTTAAGATTAAAGGTCTTTTACTTGGACATAAATCTAAATCTATATCTCCTAATTCAACTCTTTCTTTATTCAAATATCTCCAAAATGGAAGATTCCATTTAATTGGATCAAGTTGAGTTATACCTAATAAATAATGATTTAATCCTGAACAACTTGAACCACGACCTGCGCCAACCATACTGCCGCATTCCCAAAATAAATCTACATAATGTTGTAAAGTTACTGGATACATAAACATATTAGTTCCTAATTTTTCACTAATTGTTTGTTTAATATCAGCTTCTTCTTCAAGTCTACTTAAATATTCATCATTATATTTATCTATTTTAATTAATTTACTTACACATTCATTTACCCAATATCTATTTACTTTATCATCTGATATAAACATATCTTTTAATATTGGATATTTATTTATTTCTTCTGGAATAGCTTTTATATAATCTTTAACTTCTACTTTTGGAATAGTTTGATTATGTGCTAAACTAAAATTCTCTATTTTATTATAAATTTCAAAACTATTACCAAACATTTCATTTATAAATTCTTCACTAAAATCTGATGCTTTTAAATTTTCTATTATTTCTTCATTACTTTGAAGATAAGCATATTCATAAAAACTATCTACTTCACGTTCTCCAAATTTACTATTTAAATATGCTTTATGAACGTATCTATCTTCTTTTTTAAGATAATGTGCATCACTACCAATTACCATTTTTAAATCAAATGCTTTTGCAATAGAAGGAAATCTTTTATTAACTGCAATTTGTTCTGCACTACAACCTGGCGCACATTCTATATAAAAATTATCTTCGCCAAACACTTCTTTACACCATAACAAAAAATTTACTATATTATTATGTGCAGTCTCCGCACCATATACATCATTTATTTTTTCTGCATTTATTAAATTTAAAGTATTAACACTTAATTCTCCACCTAAACAAGCAGTTGTTGCTATTAAAGTATTTGGATATTTTTTCATTATTTCTTCAATATCACTTTTTAAAGTTGGAACTCTTTCTAATCCTCTGTCCCAATAACTATTCATCCATGCTCTTGATGATAACTCTCTTAATGCTCTATATCCTTCTTTATTTTTTGCAATTAAAATAAAGTGATAATATCTTTGTCCCATATCACGTGTATCTGTTAAATAAATTTCATTACCTAATGCGACTTTAAAGTCAGGATGTTCTTTATGAATTTCGTCTGCATAAAAATTAACTTCTGGTGCTGCTGAAAGACACTCATGGTCTGTGATTGCAATACCAGCTAAACCTAATTCAATTGCTCTATTAATTAAATTTTTTGGACGATTGATTGAGTCTAAAAGTCTCAAATTACTATACATAGTGTGTGAGTGCGGCTCAAAACGTGGATTCATAAACATCTTCCTTTCTTATCTTATATATATTATATCAAAAATTAAAATAAAAATCAAATGGATTACACACTTGCGCGTCTAATCCAATGAATCTTTGTATCCGTAAAAGTATTCTGTTTATCTCAATAAAACCATGCATAGGCTTGAGCTGATGCTTCAGTATCTGACGTATCTCCATTTTTATAACATTTAATTCTATCTACATAAACTCAAACATGAGAAGGGGGATTATTTTTAAATATATTTTCATATCTGTTTTTACCTTCTAAAAATTGTAATCTACCTAACATTAATATACCTTTATCCGCAATTTCTAATGCTCTAATTACAAAAGGTTCAATTGTAGAATAAGGCGGGTTCATTATAATATAATCAATATTTTCATTTATGGGATAATTATCTGATAAAAAATCATATCCTTCTCCAGTATAATGTTCAAAATTATAATCTTCAGTCGCTCGTTCGCGAATATCTGTAGCTATAAGATTAGATTTTGAGTAGTATTTTTTTATAGCTTTTACCATAGCTCCATCTCCGCAACAGGGTTCTAATATAGTTCCATCAAAGAAAAAAGGTATTAAACTAAGTATATTTTCAACTTCTTCTGTCGGAGTTGAATAATAATCTAACGCATCGCGTTCTTTATGTTTTTTATCGTAACTATTATATAGTCCTTGTTTATTATAACTTTTCATTAAAAATTAAACTCCTTATCTTTTATTATTAATTTTTGAATTGGATATTCTAGTTCATTACACTCAATACCATGTGCTTTAAAATATTCTTGTAGCGGTTTCCGCTCACTACATGGATTATTTGGTGTTTCATAAACTATTAACACTATTGTTATTTCTTCTTTTATATTTTCTTTCTCTTGATATAATTTTGCTAATTCTTCAAAATCTTTATATAATATATTAAAATCTATATTTTCTAAATTTTTTCTATAATTATTTAAAAAAGAACAAGTAGTATAATCTTTTCCTTCGCATGGACATACTTCAGGCCCATGATTAGATTGTCTACCTTGTTCTATTATACTTTCACATCTTAAACCATTTAATATGCCTCGTTTATCATAGAACAAATGATTATAATCTCTAGTGAAGTTGTGAAATCACATTGGGTCTCAGATAGCAGTAGAAACAGGTATGAAATTTTTTGGGAAATTTCTTATTTGATAAAAATAACTAGTTGCTATTTTCAAAAAACATCCACCTTTCTATGATAAGGATAGCTAGCAAAGCTAGCATCTATAGGCGGCAACCGCGCTATTATGCCACTTTATCGGCACCTTCCGCCTTCTCATACCGGTTTCCGCGATAAATTTTCTTTCTATTAAAATATCTAATTGCATTGCCTAATATTATTTCATCTAATTGCTCTTGAGTTTTTTCTTTACCTTTAACTCTCCATCTAAAAGCAAATTTTGTAGGTCGACTGCCTGGATATAAATCTATAATTTTCCAAACTCCTAATTTAGTTCTGTCTTTTGGTGTATCCATATACCACACGGCATATCTATTGTTTACTACTTTTTGTATATTATATTTTTTATTCATTCTTTCTTTCTCCTCCTAATCTTCTATAACGCCATAATATTCTTTCTCATTATCTGGCGTTAAAAGATAACGAGTGGTTTCTAATTTTAAATCATTTAAGTTATATTCTTTATTATAAGGAATTCTTATTAAAGGAATATTATGCTCAAAACAATATTTATTTTTTTCTAAATCATTTTTATGTACTGTTTCAAAATCTTGATGGAAATGACCTTTTTCAAAATGTTGTACTCCATCATATTCAATAATATAAATTAATGTATCATTATTGAATACTGCTACATCATAATATAATTTATCACAAACTCTATTAGAATATAAATCACTAAAACTATATTGCTGTTTAAATGTAATATTCATTTCTTCTAACATTTGTGCAATTTTACTTTCATTCATACTATTGATACATCCACAACTTTTAGTATCTCCATTTTCTAAATAATCGCCTCTTACACAAACATTTTGTCTACCACATTTTAAACAATCACAAATTCAATATGTTCCTCCATATTTTTTATTAGGAGCTTCTTCTTTTGTTGCAATACGTTTTACTAATAAATAACCATATTGTTTGCCTATCCTATCTTTAATATTTGCTTGTCTCATCTTTTCTATTTTATTGCATCCGCAACAAGTTGAACGACCGGACCTTAAATGTCCTCCAGCAACTACTTTAATAGTTTTATTGCATAAAGTACATTTACATAATCATTGAGCTTTTCCACCTTTATCATTTTCAGCTCTTTCTAATACATGTCAATAACCAAAATCTTGACCTGTTAAATCAATTAATTTGCTCATAAATATCTCTCCTTTTCACTTGTATTTAAAACTTGTGGTAAGTAATTTTAATACTTATGACCAGTGTTATTAATTATTTTTTATTATAACAAGTCGTTTTATAGCTCTAGTAGCACATGTATATAAAAATTTTCGATGTTCTTCTGGATTATATGGGAAGCTCTCTTCAATTACTAAAACATTATCCCATTCACTTCCTTGCGCTTTCCAGCCTGTAATAGCGTAACCATAAGTGAATTGATCTGGAACAGAATTCTTATAATTAATGGTTCTATTCATATTATAAGAAGTTTTCCAATCTAATCCAGGTTCACCAGTTAGTATTAATTTTTTATCCATAGTTATTTCTCCATAATTTGCATTAGCATCTGATATAAATTCTGATATAATTAAATCTAACTTTTTAGGTTTTTTATCACTACTTAATTTAGCAGGTATTTGAAGATAAGTATTAAATGGATTTTTTAAATAACCAATAGTTCCATTAACTAATGGATCGCCATCATCTGAGTATATATCCCAATTATTTTTTAAACATATAACTTTGTCTCCATCTTGCGGGTCTCCTTCTCTACCTAATAAATCTCGCATTTGATTATTTAAAGCTATTCTAGTTGCATTAGTAGCACAAATAATTTGGTCAGCCCACATTAACATCCCAGTTGTAAGTTCACTTTTATTTAATATTTGAACTTCTTTACCTTTATATTCAGTAAGCGGAAACCCCGCTCGAATATCCATAGTTAATTTAATAATCTCACTATCTTCTTCTTGACGCATAATTTCATCTAAAAATATATGTGGATTATCTAATAAATGATTATCTTCATCTTTACGAATAGGTGGCAATTGACCTGGGTCTCCTAAACACAAAACATATACAGGATATTTTGCTAATTGTTGAAATAATTCTTTTGGAACCATGGAACATTCATCAACAACCACAACTTTATAAGGAATACAATCAACTGGTTTACGCCAAAAAGTTCCATCAGCTCGTGGAATACTCTCATATAGTAATTTATGTAATGTACTTACATTTTTATTACCTTTCTTTTGTAATACTTGAGTTGCTTTACCTGTAAATGATGTATACACAACATCTTTTTCTGGATTAATATCAGATAAGGCGGCAATTATAAATTTAACTAGCGTGCTTTTACCAGTTCCTGCGAAACCTGATATTACTGTATATCGTTGTCTATCTTTATATCTAGAAACTGCAATTTCTAAACCTTGTTTTTGTTTATCAGTTAATTCCATATTTTGCCACCTTTCTTTATTATATATTTATTATATCATTATTTTTATTTAAAATCAATTAAAATAGGTAGTCACCAGACCCAGTTATTTCATAATCAGTTATGAAGATTTGTGGTGTAATATTTCCCATCCATTCATTTTGATTACATTTACCTACTACATTAATTGAAATATATGTTTCAGTAAAATTTTGCAATGCATAGCATTCTTCTTCACTAGCATCAAATTTCATTAAACTAATTTTATTAGGAAGAGTTATTTTCAATGTATTATTTGTTTTTCTATAAACAGTTACCATATCTTTAGTTATTTTTAAATTTTCAACTGCCACAAGAGCTTCATTAAAATCTTTACCTCATAGATTATTTAAATTAGCAATAGTAAGAATTTCATCAGATTGAACATCAGCGCCTTGATATATATAATCTACATAATATATTGGCTCTGCGGAAATGTTCGCTAAAGCGTCATCAGTTTTAGATAAGAATTCTTCTAACCTATCTGCCGCAATGCAAAGTCCAAAAGCATTTTCATGTCCTTGGCACCATTCAGCACCCGCCGCCTCACATATAGATTTAAAATTAGTGATACCAGTTTGTTCATATCCACGTGCAGAACCTTGATATGTTATTTTTTCATCTGCTACCGCATTATATCTACCAGTTTCAAAATTAATCTCAGTAATCTTCATTGTTTTATAATTTGGTTCAATTACTTTTGTTAATATACAACAAGGTCTTTGATATTTATTTGCTATCTTATTAGCAATTAAGCCTGCTATATTTTTATCTATTTCTTTTATATCTAAAGCAAATAATATTACTTTATGATTTAATAAATTTTCTTCTTCTATTGATTCTTCTAATATTGACATAGTTAAATCTTGTGCTTTTGTTTGTCTATTTTTTACATTAGTAGACATGCGGACAGCCTGATCAACTAAACGTTCCATTTCTCCAAGTTTATGACCACGTTTATTCGAAGGTATTAATTGAAATGCTTCATAATTAAGCATTGACTTAAATAATAATTCTTTTTCTTCTATTGTACCACTGCGTTGAACTGCATTAATCATTGGTACGATATAAAATGCGGCGTCTATTGAGCGAATATGTTCGCCTAATTTAAACTTATTTTTTTGCCACATTTCAAATATATATGGATTATGAATTCTTGCAGGCTCAAAACCTTTCAATATTAAGTGTTTTGTTTCTATTGAGGTAAGACTCATCATATCTCCAGTAAGACCCAATGCCACTAAATCAAGATATTGGTCTGCATAATTCTTACCAAATAAACTATCTAAATATCTACAAAATTGTCATACTACACCAACTCCTGACAATTCTTTATTTGGATAATCACATAATTGATTATTTATTGTAATAGCATATTCACTTAAATGGTCTGCTAAATGATGGTCTAATATAATTGTTAATATTCCTTTATCTTTTAATTCTTTATGTTGTTCATAATCATTTGAAGATGAGTCTGGAGCTATTACTAATGAAAAATTTTTTGAATTAATATAATCCATAGTATCTTGTAAACCGTGTTGTTTGCCTTCATGAACTCACCAATGTAAATGATTTTCTACTCATGTTGGGAATACATCGTGAAGATAATTGATTAATAATGCGGAAGCTGTAAAGCCATCGCAATCGCAGTCTACTATTACTACTGCATCTTTATCTTCACTAATACAAGATATAGCGGCAACCGCTGCAGCCTTTAAACAATCTTGTCCAAACGCACTTGGTTCATTAATATCCGCATCAGTAGTATTCAAATAATGTTGAATTTCTGCATATGGAATATGTCTATTAGTTAAAATAGTTTCTAAAGCGTTGTAATTTTTATTTATTGGGTTAATTAACTTATATTTCATATTATCTAAATCCTTTCATTTCTTCTGGAAACACAACTGCATCTTGCATATTTACTATTCATTTACGACAAGCAAAATAGTCATCAAAATGTATTTCACACTCACCAGATTCTGTAACAGTATTGTCTGGGAATTCATAACGAATATATCCAGTAAACCATACATCTCCAAATCCTGAAACTCCATATCCATTCACTATAAATTTACTTTTCATCTTCATCTTCCTTTAATTCATATCATTTACATAATTTTGGCAGATTATTAAAATCTATTATTTTATCTTTTAATTTACATTTGCCATAGCAAGTGCAGTAATGACATTCTGCATAAGAATATCATTTATAATATTTACATCATTTGCATTTTTTATGTTTAGTCCTATATTGTTTTGTTTTTATATCCATTATAACATTACTCTCCTTTTAAATAATTCTTCAAAAGTTTCTTTATCTTTATCAATAGGACTATCTTTATAATCTAACATATCCCATTTATCAAACATAAAACTCACTTGTACAAGCGGACTATATTTTTTATTTAAATCTCTCAACTTTTTAGTCCAGGTTTTAAATTCATTATCACCAATCTCTTTAAACTGTTTATCAAAAGCTATAATAATTTCTTCGACGTCTAATTCTTTTAAAAGCTCGACTTGATATGCGGTTAAGCTACTGCCGCACACTGCAACACTAATATCATTATTAATCCCAAATAAACTGGCATATTTGAGGCAGCTCTTCTCGCCTTCGAAGATTATAACCTTTTTATATTTTCTTATATTATCTTTACTATTGTTTAAATTATATAAATTAAAACCCAATGGATGATTATACATTTGATAATTTAATATTGCTGGTTTATATTTTCCATTTACTTCTTCTTCTTTAATTAAAGTTCTTTCTCTAATTCCTATTAATTTTCCGTTTGGAGCATAATGCGGAATTACTATTCCCCAGCATACTGGATCAAATTTAATACCTGCCGCATCCATTACTTCTTGAGATATTCCTTCATTAATCCACATAGGAATTTTAGGATGCGGAAGATGTTTTAAAATTTTATCATCATAATATTTAAGTTCAATTATTCTTTCTTCTTTCTTTTGAGAAATAGATTGCTCATATTTATTAAGAATTTGCCAATCACTAAGTTCACTATTATCATAAACAAAATTTTCGGCTGTAACTGTTAAACTAAAAAAACTAATAATAAAATTAATTGCTTGATACAATGTAATTTCATTATTTTCTAATTTTTTTATTTTTATAATTAATTCATAAATATCAAAACTTTCAGAACAATCTGTATAACATTTAAATAATTTTGTATTATCATAATAATATAACTTATGACTTTGGCCTCCATGGCATATTGTTCTAGATGTAATAATATCATTTTTAATTGCGGGGTCACCGCCAAGAGCGAATAATAAATCTTTTACTTGTTCTATTGATAAACTATTTTTTATATTTTCAGACCATTCTTTTAAATTATCCATTTATCATTCACCCCTTTATATATAAATATTATATCATATTTTATTTATATAATCAAATTAAAATGCACTAACTTGCATTTTAGGATTTACATTGATTTTGAAATCAGGTAAATTAATAAGTTGATAATTATAATCAGTAGCAAACATAGGTATTACTTTACAAGTTCCTTGGTTTGCTTTGCACCATAATAATATATCTTTATATTGGCCTCTACGATTTTTATAAACAGATATTTTTATATCAGGTTCATCAAATTTAAATCTAGCTATTACTTCTCTTAAAGCCTCTTTGTCTTCTTTACTAGTTTTTAACATAATCATACCTAAATCTATTTTATCTGCTATTGATTTTGCACCTCTTAATAAATTTTGGTCATATTGTTGTGCAGTAAGATAATCAGCATTTAATTGCGTTGCTGTCATTATAAATACACCATATTCATTACATAAGTCTTTTAATCTTATTGAAATCATAAATAAAACATTATCTTCACGAAGTCCTTTAATCCCAGTTTTTGAAGTAACTTCACTCAATATCTTCATACTTGTATGTAAGTAATCAAAAAATACATATCTAACTCCCCATTCATTAATAGCAAATTTAATTGTATTTTCTATATCTTTTAATGAAAAATCAGGTAATTTTTTAATATATATAGGACATTTTTTAAGTAACTCTGCAGCATACATTACACGTTCTAATTCTCCAATTTCATAAGCATTATATATAATATGATTTTCATTTACATCAGATAAGAAAGCTAGCATCATTGTTTGAATTTCATCTATTTCTTGTTCAGTAGTAATAAATATCGTAGGCTCTTTAGTTCCATTTTCAATCCATTTACCTTGTACACTATCATATATTTTATCACAAGCTATTGAACAAGAATCAGCAATCATACTACGAGTTTTCCCAATACCAGTTGCGGCAGATCTCAAATAAAACTTTTTTAAGCGGGCGCCACGTGTTATTGTATTAATTAAAGGCCCATACATTGGATATCCAATTTCAGGTCGCTTTTGTAAACTATCAATTAATTCAGTAACTCTATCACCAGCTTGAATAAAATTTTCATTTGTATCATCTACATATTTCATTCGTATTTCAGTTATTTTTTTATCAATAATATCAGCTATTGATTCAAGAGAAGTGTTATCTAGCCAATCTTCTTGAGCTTGTTTTTTCTTTGCATCAAGAATATTGTTAATATCATATAACCAAGATAAATCCATTCCTGCATTATTATACATTCTAAGTAAAGTCATTTTTTTCATTCTTTGATAATAATAATCGAAAGTAGATAATTGAATATTTTCTGTTATTTTTTGTAAATATTCTGCGCCCTTATATGTTTTATATACTGCTAATTTTTTTGGTCTATCTTTTAAATAATCTTCTATTGTGTTAATATTGACATCTTTAACTCCTAACGCATGAAGATTATAAATAGAACCAAATAATATTTTATGAAATTCTTCAGTAAAATCATCTTCACTAAAAAAATAATTTTCATTATCTAATAATGATATATTTTGATAAATACAACCAATTACTTGAATAGTTGCTGATAAATCTACATATTTTGCCATATTAACCCTCCTAATTATCATCTTCCATATTGAATAGTTTTATTTGGTTTTTTGTATATACTCGCGGAGATGCAATTTCAACTTCTTCAACTTTTGGTTTATATTCATCAAGTCCATCATTAAATATTTTAGCCATATATAAAGCATAAAAATATTTTTCTGCTTGGCTATATATAAAAGGTATAATTCCAATTCCCTCTTGAGATAATTCAATAGAATTGTCTTTTATTTCATACCACCAATATAAAGTTTTTAACATGCCTGAATATGTATATCCATATTCTTGGCGGAAATCATGTATTTGTTTTTTTATTTTAGCACTTATTGTATTTATATTAAATAATTTTTTTATATACTCTTCTAATTTATAATAGTCTTTTTCATCTTGAGTCATGGATGCATCTACTTTATCAGCGCAATCTTTATGTGCATATCTACGAGTTCCTACTTCTACAAAAGGTTCGATATCTCTATTAAATTTTTGTCCACAATATTTACATATAACAAAATGTGCTGCCATAAATATACACCTTCTCTTTAATTATATTTTATCATAAAATTAAATAAAAATCAAAAAGAGAAGATATAAATTAAGTTTTAATATCTTCTCTTTCATCTCCTTTTATCTCTTTTATTTTACTAATTCTTTTAAATCTAAAACTATCAAATTAAGCATTTCTACTTGGTCTCTAGTGCATTGACTAGCTTTTTTACCTTTACCTAAATATTTTTCAGTAATTTGTGTTATTTTAGGTGTCCATACAGTTTCCATATCTTCTTTAGAATTAGAATTAATAATGCCACCAACAATAGTATTAAATTCTTCCATTACTGTATCAAAATCTAATTCTTCAATTTTGAATTCATTTTTAGTATCTGTAATAAATTCATTGCCTTTATTTTGAGCTTCTTTATCAATAGCATTATTTAATGCTTTAACTAAGCTATCATAATCGGCGGCAATATTTTCTTCTATATATTTGAAGCGGCAACCGCACATAATAGTATTGTCTTTTGAACGAAGTTGAATTCTTCTTTCATTATCTTCTGTTGAATACATATATCCATATATATCAGCCATATTTTCAACAATTCTATTATATGTATCTGATACTGATGGTCTAATAATTGAATATTCACTTCCATCAGTTTTTTTAAATGTTGCTTCTTTATAATGAGCAATAAAATATACTGCATAGCCTAATTGAGTTATACTTCTAAATACGTTTTCAAATTCTTTTTTAAGTAAAGTCCAACCTTGTCCATAAGGAATTTCACCAATAGCATTAACACCATTTTGGTCACAAATATATTTTTCACAATAGGATGCGGCAATATCAACAGTATCAATAACAATAGTTGCAAAAGTTTCTTTAACTTCTGGTTTTTTTAATTCTCTTACGACTTGTTTTATTTCAGACCAAGATGTAATATCTTGTGCCATAATTCCAGCTAATGCATTATATCCACGTTCAAAAGCAAGTAATAATGGTTTAGGCATTTCCGCACCTAAAGTAGTCTTACCAACTTTTGGAGCTCCATATATATAAGTTATATATCCACTTAAATCTCTACTAATTTGATGAGGTTTGATTTCTAATAAATTAATTGCCATAATTAATCTCCTTTATATCAAAATAGGAGGAGGTTATTTTCTCCTCCTTTTAACTAAAAATTAAATGTTCCTTTTGCAGCGGTAACAGTTGTAGTTTGAGCTACTGTTGGAGTAGAAGTAGATGCTGCTTTTTGAGCTTGATATTCATCTCTACGTTTTTTAATATCTGCTAACATAACTTCTCTATCTTGTGCTGCTTTTGTAACTTCCGCAGTAGTTAATACGCTCTCGTCACCAAAATCATAAGGTACTTTTGAAGTTCCTGTGATAATCCATTCTTTAATTTTTCTTTCAAATGTTCTAACAGCTTCTTCACCAAATGCGGTTTCTTCAGTTACTTCTCTTGATTCAGAGCCACAATTTATTTTACCCCATACTTTAGTAAAGACAGGTTCATTTTGAGATGCCCCTAAATCTTCAAAATAATTCATACCTTCTTCATTTCTTACAATAAATTCAACTGGTAATAAATTATTTCTAAAGTTAAATATTGCACCTTTTACAGTAAGATAATCTTCTTTAATGTTTTTTTCTGGATCGGCTTCAACTCTATTTGTTCCAGTAATAAGCATATCAGTTGAGAATGTATTTCTTTCATTTTCTGGACATAAATCAGAAACGATAGTTACAAATCCTCCTTCATTAGTTTTTGTTGATACTAATCTATCATCTTGAGTATAAAAATCATTTAATGCTAAAGCAGTATCAATTTTAACTTTTAATGCTTCATCTTTACCATCTGTAACCCAAGTTTTTCCACCATTAATAATTTTATCTAAATTAGTATAAGTTACATTCTTATTTCCTGAGTTTGTAGTTTCAACAACATAAGTAAAATGAACTGGGATAATGTTTAAACCTTCTTCATCTACTGCAACTTCAATATTACCTGAAATAAATTCTTTTCCAAAGTTTGCAGATGCATTATTTTGAACAGTCTTTTTTACTAAATTATGTTGATAAATTCTTCCTTCTACATGTTCTGTGTTAATCATCTTTTTCATTTTTTAATTCTCTCCTTTTTTAATTTTTTATTTACACTTTTTATACAATATTATTGTATCAAAAATTTTTTATTTAGTCAAGTTTAACCTCTTTACCCAAGGTTGTTAAACTATAAGTAATTGGATTACCAGGATGTTTTTCTATATACCCATCAGTAATAAGTTTTTTGATTGAGCCTGATACAGAACGTGGTGGCATAAATAATAATTCACCTAATTGTTTAGAACTAAATATATTTAGATAAGGTTCAATATTATTTTGCATACATTTTAATATTTTTGCTCCATTTTCAGTAAAAGTTTGTTTCAAATTATTTTTTAAATTTTCATAAAATTCTGCCGCTTCTGGAGTAAAAGATTTTTCATATATAGAGATTTCTTCTAAAAATTGTTTCATTGTCATAAAATTCATTCCCTCCTTAATTTCTTTGTTTTATGTAATGATAATGCTCTCTAGATATTTCATTTACTAACCGTATTTTCAAAGCGCTATTAGTAGAAAACCACCAATCATTTTTAATATGTTTTTCATATTGTAATTCAGTTATATCTATTTTTTCTAAAAATAAAGTTTTAATATCTTGATAAATATTATCTAATGCAGTTCTTTTATTATAAAAACTAGATTCATTTTCATCTTTAGGAAGTCTTTCAAATATTGAATCTGAGTACATAAAAATTGCATTTGGATAAGAATATCTTTTATGCCCAGCTAAATAAATTAAAAAACTTTCTTTATAAACATTTCCAATATTAAAAGTATAAACTGGAGTTTTAGATATTTTAATTGAATTCATAATTGTTATTGCAGCATCTAAACTTCCACCTAATGAATTAATATAAATTTTAATAGGCTCTCTATCGGTTAAAGTTGCTACTAATTCATCATCTGCAATATTCCAAAATCTAATTAAAGCATCTATATGATTAGCAGTTTGTGGTGTTATAGTGTCTATTAAAATTTCTCTATTTGATGCTTTTGCATATTTAGGAATATCTTCAATAGTTTCTATAAAGCACTTGTTTTTCTTTACATTTTTTAAAAAAGATAATCACATAATTTAATTCTCCTTTTCTTTATTTATATAAATATTATATCATTATTAAAATAAAAAATCAAATTATACTTTTTTATTTCCACTAGTAGAATTATAACCATATTCTTTACTACTATATAAATTTATATAAAACGCTTCTTTTTCATTTAAATCTGCGGCAATACATTTTTCTAGTAGTTCAAAAGTAAAATTATCTATTCCTTCACGCTTCATTGCTTCATAAAGTTTATTATTTGCAGGCGTATCTATTCCAAGACCACATTTCATATGCTCGCGCCAACGCTCTCTTACATTTTTAGCTTGTCCTATATAACATAATAAATTTGTCTTATTAGTAATTTTGTATATTCCACATACTTCATTTGAGCCTAAAACTCTAGCAGCTAATTCATTTGCTTTTTTAGAATAATATGCTTGTCAAATTATCATCCGAATAGGACGTGGATCCCTAAGTTCTGATTCTATACTTTGAAGAATTTTAACTTCACGCTTATCTATATCTTCAATAGATAAGGAATAGAATTCATGTTGTTGTTGAACTTTTTCTTCTTCTAATTGTGCTTGAATTGCGGCAGCGCGTGTTGTTGCCATTTTTTCTAAGTCTATTTTAATTTTATCTAGCTTACCGAGCGTCTCAGCTTGGATTTCTGCATAACTATCTTCAAGCAATTTAACTGATTCTTCATATTCTTTTTCTTTTGTATCATATTCTTTATCTAATAAATCATTATAATTTATAAATGCTTGTCTTGCAACTTCATTTGCATTATTAATAGTATTTTGTATATTATCTAATGTATTTTGTTTTGCTTTAATTTCTTTTTCAATATTATCTTTTCTTTCTTTTAATATTTGATTTTCATTATCTATTTCTTTATTTTCCTCTTTTACTTTTGTATTAATATCTTCTATTTCTTTATTTTTATTTTTTTCATTTATATATAATATAAATAATAAAAAAATTCCTAATAAAAGAAAGAATAATAAAATTTCCATTATATATCCTCCTAAAAAGAAAGAGCGAAAGCGTTGCCGCCTCCACTCTTAAATATTATTTTTATTTTTAATATTATTCAGCTTTTTCTTCTTCAGCATCTGGATCAAAACTTAATCCAAGTTCAGTTAATTGAATGTATTTAACTGCTTTATGGCTTCCATCAGGTAATTCGATTTCTCCTGGGATTCTTTCCATTAAACCTTTCTTTTGGAATGCTGATGTAACGATACCGTTAACTGATTTAACTTCTAATCCAGTTCCTTCAGCGATATCAGCTGCGATCATTTTTTCTCCATTATGAGCTTTAACATAATCAAATACTAATTTGCTATTTGGTTTTAACATAATCTTTTCTCTCTCCTTATCTGTTTATTTTATTCTCTTTTATATATAATATTATATCATAAAAATTTTATAATGTCAAAAAATTTTTATTTTATAATATATTGAAAGATTTATACCTACTTATGGTTTAGAAAAGTTATTTTTAAGTTAATTTTTTAATTAATTAACTCTATTAGTTTTTTCTCATCTTTCATATCTATATTATATAAAAAATTTTTCTATGAATCAAGTATATCAATCATTATTTGCTCACTAATAATCGGAATACCTAATTCTATCGCTTTTTTATTTTTAGCTGATGTAGAATTTACATCATTATTGATTAAAAAATTTACGTTTTTAGACATTGCGGAAACTACTTTTCCTCCATGAGATTCAATTGCTGCAATTAATTCATCTCTATTTTTAAAATGATTTAATTTACCTGTTATACAATAAGTATTTCCACTTAAATCAATTTTTCCAATTTGTTGTACATATTGAGCAGTATTTTCTTCTTTAATTGTTAAATAAATATCTACTATGTTATCTAATTCTCTGTAATCAAAATTTTTAAGTGATTTATTCATTTCGTAGCCAAAGCCATCTATTTCAGAGAAATCAAAATCCCCTTTGATTGCTTCTCTAAATGAATCATATGTAGTAAATCTTCTGGCAATATCACGGGCAACAGTTCTTCCAATCAATGGTATACCTGCTCCTGCGATGACAGATTCGAGGTTACAAGTAGAACTCCTTCTAATTGATTCGAGAATATTTCCAACAGACTTAGCTCCAAAGCCATCTTTTTTAATCCATTCATTCTTCCACTGTGATAAATTAAAGATGTCGATGATTGAGTTGACCCATCCCCAATTAATAAGTTTTTCAATAGTTGCTTTTGATAATCCATGTATATCTAATCCTTTCTTACTTACAAAATGGTCTATTCTATTTACAAGTTTACCTTCACAAGATGGATTTCCGCATTTTAAAACTTCGCTATCATTTAATTTTTCTATATAAGTATCTCCGCCACATATAGGACATTGAATATGATTAATCTCTATATATGCTTTTGTACGACTATCGTTTTCTTCTGCTCTTGATACTTGAGGTATTATTTGATTCGCTTTGTAAATCCATAGTTTCTGGCCTATCCATGGATGACCTAAAAATTGTTTCATTACCGTCATATTAAAAAGGTTAGCGCGAGATACTTCTGTTCCTTCTATCTCAATAGGTTCAAAAATTACAACAGGGGTTAAAGTGCCATTGCGACTCATGCTAAATTCTATATTTTTTAATGTTGTTTCATATTCATCATCATAAAATTTATATGCTAATCCACCTTTGAAATGATGGTCTGTGCGACCAGCCGCTACATATTCTTTGATATTATCATATTTAAATACAACGCCATCAATAGGATAACCTAATGCTTTACATTTAAGTTGTACTTGTTCAATATCACTATCTATATTTCCAACATTTGGAGCTATTGGTACGATTGTAAAACCAAGATTATGGGCGGCGATTAATTTATCACTTAAACAACTTTGCCCAAAGCCACTTACAACATCCCATGCTACAAACGACAAACCACGCATAGCACATTCCGCACTATCTAATAATCTAATAGAACCACTAGCAAAATTTCTTGGATTTTTATAATCATTTTCAAATCTTTTAAATGTATTATAATCACAAATAATTTCCCCATCTATAATTAATTCATCATTAAAATTAATTTTATTAGGAATATTTTTAACTACAAGAGCATTATATAAAATATCTTCACCTATAATCCCATTACCACGTGTTTCCGCACTCACTAAGCGACCACCGCGATAAGTAAGACTACAAGTTAATCCATCCATTTTAGCCATAGCAATATAATCTTTTCCACTAATAAAAGATTTAATTGCTTCTATTGATTTAGTTTTATCAAGAGATAACATAGGATGGGAGTGCTCTACTTTATTTAATTTATTAACTACTTGATAATTGATGCGTTGAGTAGGACTATCTTCAAAATATGAATTAGTTTCTTGTTCTAATTTAACTAATTTAAAATACATATCATCCCATTCTTGGTCTGATATTTCAGGTTTACCTTCATCATATAATTTAGTATGATAATTTAATTTATCAATTAAATCTCTTATTTTACTTATATCTATTGCTCCTTGCATCTTTCTTCCGCCTTCTTCCTATCTCTTTCTACTATTGCTTGTAAATATTTTCCAAAATATTCTTTTTCATATTTTCTAAAATCTGTTGAATTTATTATATCATTTTTTATTAAATAATTCAATAAAGTTTCATAAAGTGCTTCAGAGAATTGTTCATGCGTATATCCGCGCCAAAAGTCATCTATAAAGCTATCAAACATACTATTCACCTACTTTAAAGATACTATAAGTTTCACCATCATATTCGTTGTCAATAGGACATCCAGTTGTAAAATGTATTAAATTACCTTTTTCACTATATCCAAAATAAATAGGACAATCAAATGCTCCTTCTTGATAATATTCTTCTTTATTTTGAATAGCCTCTATTATACCTTCTTTATATATAGGAACATATTTCATAATGTCTTCACTTGCTTCTTCTTCTGTTGCATAAGTCCCATCTATACTTAATTCAATAGGTCTATCATAACTACCTTTTGTTCCTGATACTAATATATACATATAATCATTTCTCCTTTTATATAAATATTATATCATATTTTTTTATAAAAATAAAAGTAACTTACATTTAGCAAGTTACTTTTCTCTCTTCTTCAGGAGGCCATTTGTATTCTTTTCCGTCGTACCTATATGTAATATTTGTTTTTGGAATTCTATTAGTCTGAGATTTTAATTCTTCATATTTACCCTTAGTGATTAATAATTCTTTATATTCTTCAAGAGTAATAGTAACATATACATTACCATTGCTATCTTGTGAAAAAACTTCTGTATTCATTATAGTTTAACTACTCCTTTTACTTGTCCATCTTTAATCATTATATTACCTGCGGTTGCGCGTCCTAACTTAGGAATATCAGTTGCCACAATGCATATAGATGTTTTACCTACTAATAATAGATTATCTTCATCATTAACCATTGCCGCACCTACTACATCACCTGTTGATGGTGTAACTTTATATACCGCTACTCCCTTACCAGCTCTCGCTTGGACAGGGAATTCATCTATTGATGTTTTTTTAGCATTTCCATGAACACTAAATACAGCTAATGTTTCTTTTACATCTCTAATTGGAAGACCTACTAATACTTCATCATCATCTGCTAATTTAATAGATTTAACACCTGCGGTAACTCGACCTATTGCCGCAATATCTTTCGTTTCAAAGTGGATTGACATACCTTTACGAGTTACTATAATCATATCTTCTTCATTCATTAATTCGATATTAGCAATACTATCTCCTTCTTTAAGATTAATTGCGGCAATGCCTGTATTGCGTTTAGTTTTAGTATATTCTTCTAATAAAGTTTTTTTAAATAAGCCTTGTTTAGTTACAAATACTACATATTTACTATTATTTTCTCTTGCTAGGTTGGTAATTGCTATTACTTTTTCATCATTATCTAATTTAATTAATGTTGATACATTAACACCTTTAGATACATTAGTTCCGACTGGGATGTTATCTACTATCATTCTATACATTTTACCTTTATTAGTAAACAATAGTAAAGCATCTATTGTGTTAGTTTTAATAGTAGCCATATTAGCTTCATCTTCAGTTTTAATACCTTTTCCACCCTTACGTTGAGTTCTGAAGCTTGCTTTAGGTATGCGTTTAATATCACCAGTTTGTGATAGCATTATAACTACATCTTCAGGTATAACTGCTTGAATTTCTTTTTCTTCTTTTGGAAGTTCAATTTGTGCTAATTCAGTGCGGCGGGCGTCACCATACTTTTTAACAAGATTGCCCAAACGCTCTCTTAATATTTGCATTTTTCTATCAGTACTTTTAATAATATTATTTAATTCTCCTATTTGAGTAATTAATTCATCTTTTTCAGTTTGAACTTCTATTTTTTCAAGTCTTGCTAATTTAGATAATTTCATATCTAGTACGGCTTTTGCTTGAACTTCTGATAACTTATAGTCAGACATAAGCATCTCTTTAGCGGCTGCCGCACTATCACTTGCTTTAATTTTAGCAATAATATTATCTATATCTTCAAGAGCAATTAATAAACCTTGAACAATATGTAATCTAGCGTTTGCTTTGTCTAAATCGTATTGTGCTTCTCTTTCAATACATTTAATATTATGTTTAATATATATTTCAATACATTGTACTAAATTTAATTCAGTAGGGACTTTATTTACAAGAGCAACTTGATTATATGAGAAACTTGTTTGTAAATTAGTTTTTAAATATAATCTTTGAGCTACTGAATCTGGATTAATGCCCTTTCCGCATTCAACTACTATTCTTAAACCTTTTTTATTACTTTCATTTCTTATATTAATAATACCCTCAATCTCTTTAAGTTCACTTACTTCACCTATTTCAGTCATTAAGTTTTCTGTTGATGTTCCATAAGGTATTTCATAAAATACTATATTTTGTCCTTCTACTTTATATCTGGCTCTAATTTTTACACTACCATGACCTGTTGCCATAATATTAGGTATATCATTTTTATTGATAATAATACCACCTGTTGGGAAATCTGGACCAGGTAATGTAACTTCTTTTTCATCCATATAATCAAATATAGCTTGAGCTACTTCAACGAGATTATGTGGTGCCCAATTGCACGCCATGGCAACTCCGATCCCGTTATTTGGATTGCATAATAAGTTAGGAAATACGGCTGGTAATGTAACAGGTTCTTCAGCATCTTCAGAGTAGTTAGGTATAAAATCTACATTATTCTTTTTAATACCAGCTAATAATCCATCTTCGCTAATTTTAGCAAGTCTTGCTTCAGTATAACGCATATGCGCAGGACCATCACCGTCGATGTTTCCATTACTACCATGCCAGTTTATAAGAGGATAACGCATAACCCAAGGTTGTGATAAACGAACCATTGCGCCGTATATAGACGAGTCACCGTGAGGATGATAGGTCCCCATTACATCTCCGACTATCTTCGCTGATTTAACATGAGGTTTAGAATAAAGATAACCCTTTTCATATGCACCCCATAAAATTCTTCTTGCAACTGGTTTTAATCCAGATGTAGCATCTGGTATTGCACGATCAGTATTACAAGCAACGGCATATTCAATAAAATTTCTACCTAATTCATTAACTATATCATTTTGCATATTCATTCTCCTTTCTATTCAGCATTATATTCAGCTTCAGCACTATGAAGTTTAATAAACTCTTTACGTGCTGTAACACCAGTACCCATAAGCTGGTCGAACAATAAATCGGCGGCTGCCGCATCTTCAACAGTTATTTGTTTGATTATTCTATTGTTAGGATCGATTAATGTTTCTTCAGTTTCATCAACTGACATCTCCCCTAAACCTTTCATACGATTAACTGTGTATTTTTTATCTCCGATAGTTGCTTTAAACTTCTCTAACTCTTCATCATTCTTAATATATTTATATTCTTTTCCTATTGTTACTTTATATAAAGGTGGTACACCTGCATATATATAACCATCTTCTATGAGTTGTGGACAAAAATTCCAGATAAAGGTGTAGAATAGGTTCTTGATATGCGCACCATCGACATCGGCATCGGATTCTATAATTATCTTTCCGTAGCGTAAACTATCTTTATCATAAGTAACTTTCATAGTTTTAGTATCAATATATAAACCAAAAGCATCAATCATAGTCATAATTTCCGCGTTCTTTTGTATTTTATCTAGCGTTGCCTTTTGGGTGTTAAGTATCTTGCCTCGAACTGGCATAACTGCTTGAAATTCATTATTACGAGCTGACTTTAAGTTTCCACTGGCCGAGTCCCCCTCAGTAATATATATCTCACATTGACCTCTATCTTTTGAATAGCAATCAGCAAGTTTACTATCGAATTTTAATGCTTTTTCTTTTTTCTTATTATTTTCTCTTACTCTTTCTCTAGCGTTTTTTGCGGCTTCGCGCGCTTTCTTTGCGGCTATGGCTTTATCAGCAATGATTTTTAATTCTTTTTCATTGTTATTAAACCATACTTGAAGATTATCTGCTATTGATTGAGCAAATGGTGTCATATCAATTTTAGTTACTGTTGACTTAACTTGGGCATCATAACCAATATTAGGTGCTGTTATATTAAATACAATATACATACCTTCTTGTAGGTCATCACCTGTTAAGTTTTCTTCTTTATCTTTAATCCATTTTTTATCTCTAAAGAATTTATTTAATTCTCTTGTTAATATAGTTTTAATTTGAGTTATATGAGGTCCTTTCTCTGTAAGACCTGTGTTTACATAAGGCACTAATGTTAATGAATAATTAGATGTATAAGTTAATACCATATCTAATTTATTTTTACCTTCTGTAAAATTCATACTAAATCTATTTGTAATTAATTCTTTATCTTTAACTGCTTCATCAACAAGGTCATTAAGTCCATGTTCTGAATAGAAACTATTTACATATGTTTCTTTATTGCCTTCTACAACAGATAAGTTAATTCTAAGTCCAGGACATAAACATACAATAGTGTTAAATAAATCAGTTACCTTATTTAATTCTATTGTTGTATGTGTAAAGAATTCTTCACTAGGTTGCCATTTAACTAATGTTCCACTAGGTATTCTCGCATCATCTCTAATAACTCTATCCTTAAATACACCTTCTTCAAACTTAATAAATTCAGATTTTTCATCTCTCCAAGTTTGAACTTCTAACCAATGTGATAAGAAAGTTGTTATTTTTGAACCAATACCAAAACTACCTAATGAAGTTCCTTCATAGGTTCCATCTTCACGATATTTACCAGAAGTATTTAACACACTAAATGCTGCTTCAAGAACTGTTTTGCCATCTTCACGGACTTCATTAACTAAAAATCCTTGACCGAAATCTTGAACTGAAACTGTACTATTGTCATTATTAACTTCAATTTTAATTAAATTTCCAAAACCATTTCTAAATTCATCAACAGAATTTGAAACTATTTCAACTAAAAGTTGAGTTGAATATGTACAATCACCTGCATATACTTGTGGGCGAAGTCTCGTGAACTCCAATGGCGCTAATGACTCTATGCTATCTTTCGTATATAATTTCCCCATTATTTTTCTCCTTTCATAATTTTCTTTATTTAATTATATCATAATTTTTATTGTAAGTCAAAAATTCCCTAAAAAGTAGGGAATTGTTCATTTTCTTCAAAAATTTTCTTTATTTTTGCTTCATTATTTACTGCAAGAGCATCTGCTAATTCATTACCTAATATACCACAATGACCTGGAATTTTATCTACTCTAAAATTAGGATAATCTATTTTACAATATTCCCATATCTCTTTTACTATTCCAAGATTTTCTATTTCTTTATTGCCAGGTCTTTTCCAACTATTAGTATGCCATTTATATATCCAATCATTAAACATATTCACACAATAGGCAGAATCTGATTTAATCAAAACATTTTGTCCTTCATATTTATGAACTGCAAGACCAAGAGCATGAAGCAATGCTCTTAATTCCATTTGATTATTAGTTGCTCCAACAAATTGTGCTTTATAATCATATTCGACACGGAAACCGCTTTTACGATTTTGGTCTGGAACTAAGGCGCAAACACCGAAGCCCGCCGCACTATTATCATTTCCATTTCCTTTTGAACTACCATCACAGTATATTTCAACCATAATATACATCTCCTTTTAATATATTATATAATAAAAAATTAAAAAAGACAACTATTTATTGTCTTTTTCTTTTTCTAAAATATATTTAATTGTATCAGGTCTAGTAGTTATTGCGTTAGTTAAACTTTCAGTTAATGTTCTTACATTATTTCTAAAAAATTCTTTTTCATCTTCAAGTATATATATTTCTTTTTCTAAGATTTTAATCCCCATATTATCTTTATTATAATTATTTCTTTGCATTAAATCTTTATATATTTTATACAAAGGCTCTAATTTATATTCTGCAATTCTAGCTTTTTGTTTCATATATTGGATGCCAGCACGCATTTCCGCATATCTACAACCAGCATAGTTAGATTCAATTTCTTTATCATCTGGATGTAATTGCGCTTTTCCGCGGAATTGTCCAATATCAGTTGCTATTACTACTATTGATTCGCCTATGTCTTTATTATAATCAGACATAATATTTTTGATTTTAATTTTCATATAATCCTCCTGTTATTTAATTCCTTTTACAATAGTTTTAGTATCTGGTACTAATAACCAGAATAAAAACCAAAACCACCCATTTAATGGAACTGTTATATCTAAAAATTCAGCAGTCTTAATGTCACCAATTGTAAAATTAATATTTAAGATATCTATTAACCATAATATAATAAATAAAGTTTTTAAAATTTTAAACATTTAATTCCTCTTTCTTTCTATCTATTTCTTCAATAATTTCATCTAATGAAACTGGAGTTAAATTATGACTATCCATCCCAATATGATACATATATGGATTATTATTATAAAAATTTGTATCTTGATGAGTATGACCATATAAATTAATTATTCCTTGCTTATTAGGGTTATCATCAATAGTTCTAGTTATACTTGGAAAATGACTTAGATAAAATCTTCTTTTCCCAATTTTTAACATATGTGACCATCCTAAAAAAGTCATTTCAGGAAATGCTGTTTTAAGTGCGGTAATACGGTCATCAGTATCATGATTTCCATATACATAATATTTCTTACCTTTTAATAATTTTAATATTTCAATTCCGCCTTCTGTGTCACTAAGAATACTATCACCTAGAATATAAACTTCATCTTCATCAGTTATAATATTATTCCATCTCTTGACAATTTCATAATTCATATCTGTTACATTATCAAATCCACGTCCGCCCCAAAGGAATTCCTTTTTATGACATAAATGTAGATCTGATGTAAAATAAATCTTAGACATAATTATCTTGCTCCTTTCTATTTTAAAAATTTTTCTACTGTAAATGTATTAGTTTCTGTATTATAAATATGTAATTCATCTATTCCTTGAAAGCCTTTAGGTAAATCAATACTATAATACATTCTTTTTATTGCATCTTCTGGTACTTTTTCACGCCCAGTACGTTTATTATTAAATTCAAGTATTTGTTTCAATGGACGATTGATATAAATTACTATAACTTTATCGGGATATGCGCGGCGTTCTTTTAAAGCATTTAACAACTTTGACCTTGCCGCAGTATTTAATGAAGTTTGGTCTGCTATAACTAGACCTTCTCCTTCATTGAGCGCCGCCGCAATCTCATCAACAAATTTATTATAAACTTCTTTTTCGTGAGAAAAATAATCTTCCCCATCTTTTAAAATATCATATCTTATTTCATCTCTTGATATATATTTAACTTTATTTGGAAAATTTTGTTTTGCAAAAGTTGTCTTTCCGCATCCGGGCGCTCCCATCATCATATATAATTTACTCATTCTCATCCACCTCTTTCATTATTCTATGTCCACAATCATTTGAATAATTACTATTCCAACATTTACCATTAACATTAAATGGACAATCTACATTAGAACAATCCATTAAATCTTTTATTTCAATTCTATTGCCATTAACAAAACGACCTAATTGATATTCTTGTTTAAAATCTTCAACATCATATCCGCCTATTTCTCGTATTTCCGCATGGTTTACTTCTTCTCCACAATAAATGCAATATAATTTTTTTAAATGTCTAGGACCTCTTTGTTGACCTTTTTTTCGTTGAAGTGTCAATCCTTCTTTTCCACATTTAGTGCAAAAGAATCTACTTGGAGATACACTACAATTTTTGCTCATTCTTCATCACCTTTCCTTTACATATTTATTTTATCATTATTTTTATTAAAAATCAAAAAAGAAGAATTAATCTTCCTCTTCTATAAGTTCATAATTTTGTAACCATTTATCTGCTACGTCTGAGAATTGTAAATCATTTTCTTTAATTTCATCTAGACTCATATCCAATACATCAGCAATATAAGTTTCTCTATTGTCCATGTATCCAAACCAATTGTCTACACCATTTGCTTCTAAGCATTGTAATCTAGCAGTGTTAATTAGTAAATCTCTTAATTCTTCTGGTTTTATTTTAAAATAATTCATATAAAAAATCCTTTCTTTATAATATTATATAATAAATTTTTTAAAAAATAAAAGAAGAATTATTATTCTCCTTTTTCAATTAAATATTGATTACTAACTGCTTTAAATGATCTAACTCCATCATAAGTTCTAAATACTAAACCTTCTCTTAAAGTCCCAGGTTCTAATATTGATTCACCAGTTGCAAAATTTAGCATATCATCAATAGTAGGTAATAATGTCATATCTTCTGCAATTATTGGAACACATGGGATATTATAAGTATTAGTTAATATTTCAGTCATTTCTATTGAATTATATCTTTTTGCTACTCTATTTTTATCTCCAACTATCAAATTAAATGCTGCAAAATCATGACCTTTAATTCCATAAGTTTTCTTTTGTACGCCTTCTCCATAAGTTTCACCTTGAATAGTTACAAAATCAAATTCTTTATATAAATCTAATATATCTTTTAAAACTGCTTCAATATTATATTTTTGTGCCATTTCAGTATATATATTAGTTTCATAGAATAATTTATCTTCTTTTTCAGGTTTATCAAAACATACATTTCTTGAGCAAACATAGAATTCATATTTGCCTCTTTTACCACGTTTCATAGTAAATGTAGTAGAAGAACCATCTATTTTTTCAGTTGCTATCCATTTTGTATCATCTGGCGGAAATAATTGAGGTAAGTTTTGGATTCTTTCCTCGTCTGTACGTTTCACCCAATCTGGCCAAAATGATGCTTTTTTATCGCTCTTTTTTCCTAAAAATAAGAATAATAATTTTTTACCCCACATTCTTTTATATAACCATTGAACTAATTTATTATGTTTAAATAATTTCCAATGCCTTTGAGCCATTTTCTTATATTTATCGCCGCTAGATTTTCTTTTATTATCTTCAGCAACAGAATAAGTAACTCCTAAAATATCAGTTAATGGATATCCATCTTCTAACACTTTTTCAACACTATTATTTAATATCATAGCATTTAATTGGCCCCTCCATACTGGCATTCCATCACCTTTATCAAAATCAGTTAATGCCATTAGTAAACCTTGAGATATGAAGCAACCTTTTCCGCCGAATGTATATTTTTGAGTTTTAACTTTATAATGTTTCTTTTCTAAGAAGGCATATTCTTCAGTTTCAGGTACTTTAGAATCGATTTCAAAATATACTGCTAAGTCTCCAGGCTTGAAAGTTTCTTTTCTAACCATTATTTTCCATCCACCAACTACTGCCGCTTCACAATTATCTGAACCTACTATTGGTTCAATTGTATCTATTTTTACTAAATAAGCAAGCTCTCTTTTGCCATTTTTTATCATCTTTATCTTTCCTTTCTTTATATTATTATATTATTTTTCTTTTATTTTATCAATTAAATCTAATAAAGTTTTAAAATTATTAAATTTTATATGAGTACCTTTGACACCGCGGGAATCAACTTCCGCAACTCTATATTCTTTTAATTTATAAAATAATGTTCTGAATACCGATGTTGATATATTCCATTGCTCTGAATAATAACTAACTCTTATATCTCCTTCTTTAGAACCATTAAATTCTTTTAATATATTATTTAAAACCTTAATTTCTGTTTTAGTTAGTATATTGATTAGCTCTTGTTCATTCGACGGAACGTCGAATGAATGATTAATAATGTTATAGATAGCATGATATAATTCTATATCATCTTTAAATATATTTTTATTTAAGAATATATTTGTTGTTAATAATTCTTCATATTTTGGATTAATATATTTATATGGTGCTAATACCAATTCTTCTAAATTATCTTTTAATAAACGAATATCTATTATATTATCATCATTAGTAAAATTTAAAGCAATAGTCATATATAATTCTTGTTGAGTTGGGAGATAACATGCGGAAACCGGTATGACATCCACAGTTCTAGACCATAAGTCCGGTTGACCGGTTGCCGCAACTCATAATATTCTATCTTCACCATATATATTAATATATTCATTAAATTTATTTTTTAATATATCATTAATCATTTATATCATCTTCTCCTTTAAAGTATTTTATTTCAAAAGTATCTAAATTAATGGTTGCCGCCTTATTAGAAAAAGCACTACCTAAATCAATATCAATTTTATGACCATTATAATATTTTAATACTTCTAAATTATCATTTATTTTTATAGATTGAACAGGAGTATGCCCATGAATTACATACCAATTTTCATATTGATTATTAAAAGAACTATCTAATTTTATATGCTTTCTATCTCATAAAAGAGAATTTTCATCAAGATTATTAATATTATCAATATCAATTCCTGCATGACTTAAAAAAATATTTTTCTTTTCATTATTTATATATATATAATAATTTTTTATTTTTTTAAGATTTTCAACTAGAGAAATTTTATCTTCGGCAGAAAGTTTAATATAATCTTCTAATGTTTTTCTACATCCATTATAATCTATCATAATTCCTTCTTCTCTTAAAGAATACATAACACCATTATTTATAAAATCTAAAAACATATCTTCATGATTGCCTTTTAAATATATAATTCTATCATCTTGAAACATTTCTTGCATAATTTTAATACCATCTGGGCCTCTATCACAAGCATCTCCAAGGTAAATAAGAATATCGTCTTTATTATAATAATTTTTTATTTTATTTCATAAATTATAATTACCATGTAAGTCACTAAATGCTATTGTTTTCATATTTATCACTCCTCCAACTTAACTTAATTATATAATATTTTTTATTAAAAATCAATTTATACATATAAGTTCTCAATTTATATTTATATTGATTTTTTATTAAAAATTTTATATAATTATTATAGAAATGAAGAGGTGATAAAGATGAAGTTCAAAGATAAAGAAGATGATATTAAAGAAATTATTAATGCATTATATAATTGTTATTTAGAAGAGTTAGAAGATGAACCAGATATTTTAGATGACGATGTTATAGCTCCTTTTGAAGAGAAATATCATAAACCTTTTGATTGGACTTTTGGAGCTACAAAATTAGTTTTAATATTTAAAGACTTAGGTTTTGTAATTAAAATACCTTTTAGATATTCTTCAGGAGTAGAACTTAATGGAGCAAAATTATCTGAGGAAAACTGGAATTATTGTGAACAAGAAAGTATATTGGCTAAAAAGTTAATAGAAAAAGGATTTGGTTTTGCTATTGCTGAAACTGAATTATTAACCTGCATAAATGGTTATCCAATTTATATTCAACCTTATGCTAATATATTATTATCACTTGAAGATACTAAAAAATACTGTCATTATGTAGAGAGAGATTTATCAAAAGTTAAATCTGTATATTGTAAAGAAATGAATATTTCAAAATTAACTGATGATTATGATATAGATTTTAAATGGCATGCAACTTTTCTTTCAATATATGGGGAAGAAAAATATGATTTGCTTATTAAATATATTAATCTTTTTAATATATATGATTTAAGAAGTGCAAATATTGGATACATGAATAATAATCCAGTATTAGTAGATTATGCAAGTTTTAATTATTAAGGAGGCGTTTAATATGAATTTTGATCCAAGACACTTTGGAAGCACATTCCAAGAAAATAAGATTAATGGTTTTGATATTATGATAATGGATAGTGCGGAACGAGCTGATAAAATTATAAAAGAAATAAAAGAAAGAATTAATTATTATTTAGATAATAAATTGCTTATAGATAAAAATTTTGAATTTCAATATAGTACTGATGGAATATTAATATCAGACCAATACAGAATTGAAAAAGAACTTAAAAGGTTTTGCGCATCTAAGGGTATAACTTTAGATTAATAAAACCTAAATTGATTTTTTAAAAATTTTTTGATATAATTTTAATAGAAAAAAGAAAGAGAGGAAAATATTATGGAAGAAAAGAAATTAACTAAGAAAGAATTTTATGAATTAATCAAGGAAGTTGTTACTAAAAGTGATGCTGAAGATAAAGATAATTTAATCGATTTCTTAGACAGACAAGTTGAAATCCTTGAAAACAAAGCAGAAAAAGCAAAAGAAAGAGCTGCTGAAAAGAGAGCTGCTGGGGATGAATTAAGAGGAGTTATTAAAACATTATTAACTTCAGAATACCAAACAGCAGATGAAATTGTTGCAAAATTTGTTGATGAAGATGTAACAAAAGCAAAAGTTGTTGCAAGATTAGGACAACTTGTTAAAAATGAAGAAGTTGAAAAAACTGACATTAAAACTGAAGATGGAAGAACTGTTAAAGCATATCGTCTTGCAGAATAATAATATATAAAATCAAAGTGAATAGGTTATTCAACTTATTCACTTTTTCTTATTAAGGAGGCTTTATGAAATATTGTTTAAATTATAATAGAACAACACAACAAATGAAATGTATTCAAGAAGCAGATGAATGAACTATTGAATATAATAGTAAAGATAATACTTTATTAGAATTTTTAGAGTTGCATCAAAATATAAGAATAAATTTATATATAAAAGAATTATTAGATTTAAAATTTTTAGAAGATTTATGTAATAAATATAAAAATTTATATTTAAAATTATCAAAAGAATATTATGAAAAATTAAAAGAAAATAAAGTGGATATAAGATTTTATTTTGATATATTAGCAACTGATTGAGATACATTTATTGGATGTATTAATTTTGGCGTTAGTGATATATATATTGCTGAAAATTTAGGATTCGAGTTAGATAAAGTTGCGGCAATCGCTCATTCTAAAGATATAAAATTAAGAGCATTTCCAGATGTAGCGCAATCTAAATGAAAAGATTCTGACTCATTAAAAAAATTTTTTATTAGACCTGAAGACATAGATTTCTATAGTGATTATATTGATGTAATAGAATTTTATAATGACGATAAAAAATTAGAAATTTATTATAAAATATATGCAAAAGATAAAAAATGGTTTGGTAAATTAAATGAAATTATATTAGATTTTAATAGTGAATTAGATAATAAATATATAATTCCGAGATTTCCAGAAAAGCGCGTTAGTTGCGGTAAAAGTTGCCTAAAAGGTGGGCATTGCCGCCGCTGTGATAGAATTGAACAATTGTCTAATACTCTTGAAGAAAGAAAATTAGTTATTAAAATTGATAAAAATTAAAAAATATTATATAATATAAATATATATAAAGGAGGAATAAAGATATGGCTAGAGGTGCAAATAGCAAGACTATTGCTACTGATATTATTTTAAAAGCATTTCCAGGAAGTTTTACTTATGATAAGGAAATTAGAATTCCTTTTGTGGAAGATGGAGAAAATATTCAATTAAAATGTGTTTTAACTTGTGCAAAAACAAATGTTGAAGAAAATGGAGAAAATGCTATTCCAGGTGAAGTATCTAATAAAATTAATTTTGAAGAACATGAAAAATCAGAAGAGCAAGTTAAACATACTGAGATTAGTGAAGAAGAGAAAGAGAATTTAAGAAATTTAATGAATGTATTAGGATTATAATATGTGGCAAGAAAGAGTTAAAAATGTAATAATTGTTTCTTTTCTTCTAGTATGTTCAGGATGGTGTTTTTTTGAATTTATTAAAGATTATAAAGAAAGGAATAAACTTCAAGATAGTTTAAATTCATGTTTAATTAATAAACAAGAATTAGGAAATGAAATAGATACTTTGAACAATGATAAAAAAGAATTGCAAAATCAAATAGAAATATTGAATAATGAAAAAGCAAATTTACAAAAGGAAATAGAAAATCTAAAAAAAAACTAGCTGAACAGGCGGCAGCTGCCGCATCTAAAAATTATAAATTAACAAGTTTTTGGTTTAATGACGGATATGGAACTGGCTCTTGTACTGGCAGTGGTTTATGCGAAAAAGATTTTCAAATAAATGACAAAGGTTGGTATACTTATCAAGGTAAATTAGTATTAGCTTCCGCAACTAGATATTTATTAAAATATGGATATTCTGAAATTGCAGGGAAAAAATATTATAATTATTATGATACTTTAACTATTAATATCAAAGGTAAAGATTATAAAGGAATTATATTAGATTCTTGTGGTGCATGCATGAAAAATAATATTTTAGATTTATTTGTATCTAATGGCAAATCATCTATTACTACTGGTATAACGGTGAAATAAGAAAATATATTTCACCGTTTGATTTTTTTTAAATTTTATAATATAATATTATTGTAAAAATTAAAGGAGGAATTTTATTATGGAAATTGAAAAAGTATATGATGATGAAGAAATGGTAATTTTACCACCATATTGGTGGGTAGAATATGTTGATGATGATGGACATAAACATTTAGCAGCAATTAAAGATATCGCTTATTTAGAATATATAAAAACTAGATTTACTGTTACAACTGTCAAGGCTATTGAAGAATAGACTTGATTTTTTATAAAAATTTTGATATAATATTTATGTAAAGATTAGAGATGTTTATTTTAAGGAGTGATTTTTTAGTATGTTTGATTTATTTGATACAATTTTAAACCCATTAAATTGGGACAAAGATTTTTATAAATTCAATAGAGAAGAAAAAGATATGCATCCATATTCTGTTCAAGCTGATAAAAATGGTAATTTTATTATCGTTCATAATATCCTAGGTATTAACAAAGAAGATATAAAATTAACAAAAGAAATAGAAGGCGGAAATACATATATTTTATTAACTGGTTCTACCAAAGATAGTTTTACAGGTAAAACATATTCAGTTAATTCAAGATTTGCTTTAGATGATAAACAATTAGATTTATCTTCAATTAAAGCACAAGATAAAAATGGATTATTATATATAATAATCGCAAGCAAAAAAGTAGAAGAAAAGAAAGTAAATAGTATAGCAATAAATTAATAAAAACATATTGTTTTTTAGCTCTAATCTTTACTTATGGGCGTATAGCCAAGAGGCTATACCTCAATATGCCCAGTTAGCCAAGTAGTTAAGGCATCGGTCTGCAACACCGTGATCCGCGGCGCACATCCGCGACTGGGCTCCAAAATTTTTGCAATTTTTATAATCGTTGGGTCGATTTTAATAAAATTATTATTTATATTTTCATATTATAATAGAAAGGAAAGATTTTATTATGATAGGAATTTATAAAATACAAAATAAAATAAATGGTAAAATTTATATTGGTCAAAGTATTCATATTGAAAGAAGATTTCAAGAGCATTGTTTTCCTAGTTCTAATTCTTTAATTAGTAGAGCAATTCATAAATATGGAAAAGAAAATTTTGATTTTACAGTAATAGAAGAATGTAAAATCGAAGAATTAGATAAAAAAGAACAATTTTGAATAAAAAAATATAACTCTTTAATACCTTATGGATATAACATTAATGAAGATACCTCAACAACACATACTAATTATTATTATAAAGAAAAAGGAGAAATTTTATCTATTATAAATGATTTACAATATTCAAATTTATCAATGAGGCAAATAGCAGATAAACATAATATTAATATTAGCAATGTGTCTAGAATAAATAGAGGAAGTACACATAAGCAAGAAGGCTTAATATACCCTTTAAGAAAAATTAATGAATACAATTTAAAAAATTATTGTATAGATTGTGGTAAAGAAATTTCTAAAGGACATTTAAGATGTAATAGTTGTGAGGGTGTTAATAAAAGAATAAAGTTAGAAGATATGCTTATTACTAGAGAAGATTTAAAAGATTTAATTAGACATATTCCATTTACAAATATAGCAAAACGATATGGAGTTACTGATAACGCAATTAGAAAATGGTGTGATAAATATAATTTACCTAGAACTAAAAAAGAAATTAAATCATATTCAGATAAAGAATGAAAGAATATTTAATTTCTTCATGCTGACATAGGAAAGCCTTCTCGTGGCGTCAGTGTTTAAACTAATTTCCTGTATGTTTTTATTTTTGAAAGAAACAAGCAGCAAAAGACTGTATCTAATATAATCTAATGTGAATCGTTTCTTGTATTTTAGGAAAGATAAGGTAAAAATAAAAGAAAACTTTAAAGATAGAAGGTCTATCATATTTAATTTAATTTATTAAAATTCCGTTAAGTGATATTAAATTCGCACTTTGAATATTTTATTTGCTCCCTCAATAGTAAATAATTTAGAAAGATGGTCGGAAAATTTTTAAAGAAAATTAAATAAGATGCGGAGATGACTGAACCGTAAAAGCAGACTTTTATTTCTTATTGGAACTATAATTGAAAATAAAAATGTTAGGTGCGGGAGCTCGCTTTGTAGCTACATAAGTCGAGGTCTAATCGATGATTAAGCGGTTTCCGCAACTATTAATTATTGGAGGGATAGATATGAAAGTAATTAAATGGATAAATGAAAAAGAAGTTCACGATACTTTAAAACAAGTATATGATAAGCAATGGGAAATATATAGTTATATTCCTGTATATGAAGAATTACCCGATAAAGATTTTGATATGGCTGTTGATGCTCTTATAAAAGAATTAGCAGAAAATAAATATATAATATGTGGAGATACTCATCAATATTGTGCAATACCTGTATTTGATGATAATAAATATTTAATATTATCTCAACGTAGATGGGCTGAAATAATGGCTGAAGCGGCAAATATAGCTAAAGAATTTAGTGGAAAATTTACTTATCTAGATTTTTATTTAGCAAGTTTTTGTCCTATTGATGAAAATATTCCAAATAAAAAATAATTTGATATTTTTAAAAATTTATTATATAATATAAATGTAATAAAGAAAGGAAGAGTGAAGAAATATGGCTAAAAGAAGAGGAAAATCTGGAAATGGCGAAGCACAATACAGTATTACTCAAGCCAATTTAGATAAAAAAGGAAAAACAAATAAAAAATTAAAAAGAAATCCTATGTCATCTAAATATCTTACTCCGAGAGGTAAAGAAATAAAAGAAGCGGCTGCCGCCTATGCAGCTGAGCATAAAAAAGGAACAGGAAGAAGATATAGAAAAACTACTGAAGTAGCCTCATAATGAGGAGGTGAGTCTTATGGCTATGCATAAGGCAATTAAAAGTGGTAAAGAACATAGAAAAGAATATGTTGGAAAAAATTATTGCAAATCTGTTGATCCAAGCTGCCGTAATCATGGCTCTTGTTCTTGGTGTTTAGGCAATAGAATAAATAAAGAAAAAAGTAAGGACAGATTAGCAAAAAAAGAGATTAGAGATTTTTATAAATAGTATAGACACAATCAGCAAAGTAATAATATTGGATATTAGTTTATTGGTTAAACATTTACCTTGCAAGTAAAAGAAGATGGTTCGAATCCATCATTACCCTTTATATGTGTCTAGCTTATATATCGCGGGGTGGAGCAGTCTGGTAGCTCGTCGGGCTCATAACCCGAAGGTCGTGGGTTCAAATCCCACCCACCGCAACCATATTGCCTCGTGGTGAAATGGTAACACAAACGGCTTTGAACCGTTCATTTTCCTGGTTCGAACCCAGGCGGGGCAGCCAATGAAAAAATAATATTTAATATACACATGGGAAACGCAGTTGTGACTCGAGTTATAGAACGAAGGACTGCCAGCTTACTGTAGTTGAGAGGTTGGGTAAGCATTTTGGGGGTATAGCTCTAACGGCTAGAGCGTCTCGCTTGCAACGAGAAGGTTGTGGGTTCGAATCTCCACTACCTCCACCATTTATGTCATAATAGTTCAGTGGAAGAACATTACATACATTATTGTATTGTAAAGGTCGCAAGTTCGAATCTTGCTTATGGCTACCTATATCACAAACCTTCCTATTTAATGTGATTTGCGGGCTTCGATGCTCGCTGCGGAAATGCTAGATTTAACGCACGTTAATCTCGATTAATAAGCGTATGACCTTGATTTCCGCAGGGGGTTTTGAAATTTGGGCTTGTATTTGGTTTCGACTAGATTGCAAGAGTATTGGAATACAAGTAGTAGGCAGTTACTTAAAAGGCAACAAAAAATAAATAACAACATTTTTTCAAAAATTGTTAGTAAAGTTAAATCTTTATTCGCTGTTAATAGCGTAGTCTTCGCGTAAGGCTAAACAATCTTCTATGCGAAGTATCAGAGTAAACAGAGAAAAGTATAGTCGTATTAACTAGACAAAGTTTACTATTCTATTGACTGTCCCTAGCCGTGGAATATAGAATAATTTACTTATATGCGTAGGGCTGACTCTAAGATTTGTATGTGGTAGGAGCAACAGATAGAACGATATGCACAAAACTTGTAAGGTAAGAATGAGATTTCCAGTATATCCCAATACTAGGACATGGGTTCGAGTCCCATCAGGTCCACCATGCGGGTTTAGCTCAGTTGGTTAGAGCGCAGTCCTGATAAGACTGAGGTCCTAGGTCCAAGTCCTAGAACCCGCACCATATACGCTTGTCGTCCAATGGTTAGGGCTTTCGGCTTATATCCGAACTATCGGGGTTCAAATCCCTGCGAGCGTACCAAATTGATAAATAATAGTTTAATTATTTTAAAATTTTCCATTTTATTTTTTCTATAAAAATAAAATGCTTCCTTCCTTTATCGAGCAGGTCATTTGGTGTAACTGTGCATAGCTCTTCACATATATTTTTATTGATATTTTTTAAAAAATATTATATAATATATATGTAATAAAGAAAGAGAAGTGATAATATGAATAAATTTTATGAAAAGAAAGAATATGATTGGGAATATGAATATTCATTTGGTGAAGATTTTTTAAAATCTATTTTTAAAAATGATTACAAAAGAGTTTATTCATTAAATGGAGAAGGTATATTTAATATTATCACAATAAATAATAAATATTATTCAATAGATTTAAAATCTGCTAAATCAATGTTAGTTAATGATGGCAAAAAAGCATTTAGAGATGCAACAAAAGATGTTATAATAACATCAATAGCAGATGGATTAAATAAATTAAATTTAGAATATACCATTAATAGCGGAAAATTTATTACATTTAAAATGTTTAATAGTATATTTAAAATAGAAGTTGTTAAAAAGGCGGCAATGCCTAATTAATTGATTTTTAATAAAAATTATATTATAATAAGTATATAAAGAATAAAAAGTTTAATATATAGATGAGGATAAGGGATTCTTATGGAAGAAAAATGAAAAAAATATTATAAAAATTATTCAGTAAGTAATTATGGGAGAGTTCGTAATGATAATACTAATAAAATAAGAAAATTAACAAAAAATACTTATGGTTATTTAAGAACTAATATTACTAACAATGCTGAAAATACCCATAAAGAAATTAAAGTTCATAGAGCTGTAGCAGAATTATTTATTCCAAATCCAAATAATTATCCTCAAGTAAATCATATTGATGGAAATAAAGAAAATAATTGCGTTGACAATTTAGAATGAGTAACAGCATCTGAAAATACTAGACATGCAATAAGAATGAATTTAAGACCTCAAAATATGAAAAAATAAATTGGTTATATTTCCATATAAAAAATACAAAGGGGGCTGTGTCACCCTAGTTAGCCAAGTTATAGTTTTACTGGCAGATAGATCACACCGTTTAGTTAGGTTTGGGCGTAAGAAACCTAACCGCCGCCATGGTGTAAGAAATGGATGGTTGCTTAGCTATTGCTTATCCATAACTGAAGGAATAGTAAAAACTAATACTACTTAGTTAGTAGTATAAAATATATAGGGACGAGCTAATAAGTACTGATAGACTGTTGACAAATGGTCGCCAAGTGTACATATAAAGGTAATATCAGTTAAGGGGATTAGGAATCTTATTAGTGCGAGGGGATCCTACCTCGCCGCAGATCGCCTATATATTTTATAGTGCTAATTAAGGTACATAACTCGGCATAGGTTCGTTGCGTAAGCAAACTTAAGGCTGACCTATGGTATTATCCCATAAAAAGGCACACGCAGAGACCGAGGCTCTGTAATATGCAAATTGATAGAAGACCCCGTTAATAGTAGCGGATGGCCTGCGGGACTATTATATAGGAATCCGAGTTCAGGAGACGTGGCCGCTACTAAATATTTGCATAAAGATATATAGGTTAATTTTATTACTTTTGTCAGGTGCTTAATGCACCTCCTCATGCTGGTGTAGTTCAGTTGGTAGAACGCTTCACTTGTAATGAAGATGTCGTGGGTCCGAGTCCTACCTCCAGCACCATTATTTTTTAAAAAACTCTGGACAATTTTTGAAAGTTTGAAGTTCGAATTTTTCAATATAATATGAAAGGAGTAAAAATATGCAATGTTTAAATTGTAAAAAAGAATTAGTTAAAGGACAAATAAAGTATTGTAGTTCTCAATGTCAAGCAGATTTTCAATATAAAGAATATATTGAAAAATGGAAAAATGGGGACGAATCTGGATTAAAAGGAAAAAATCAAATTTCTAATTACATTAAAAGATATTTATTTGAAAAGTATGATAATAAATGTCAAAAATGTGGATGAGGAGAAATAAATCCAGTTTCAAATAAAATTCCATTAGAAATACATCATGTTGATGGAGATTATACAAATAATAAAGAAGAAAATTTAGAATTATTATGTCCTAATTGTCATTCTTTAACACCAAATTTTAAAGCATTAAATAAAGAAAGTAATAGAGAAAGAACAACAACAAGAAAAAATTATTGTATTGATTGTCATAAACCAATTTCTTCTACGGCTTTAAGATGTAGAGAATGTGAATGTAAAAATAGAGTAATATCTATTGAGCAGTTACCAATTACTAGAGAGGAATTAAAAAAATTAATTAGAACAATTCCTTTTACTAAAATTGGTGAACAGTATGGAGTTACTGATAATGCAATTAGAAAATGGTGTGATAAATTTAATTTACCTAGAAAAGTAAGTGAAATTAAATTATATTCAGATAAAGAATGAGAAAATATTTAGATTAAGTTTATAAACCTAACTCGGTATCCAAGTCTAACCGACCAGCTGGCTTTGTGGGAGTGTGAGGACCGAGATATAGATTGCACCTTCGGACATTTGAAGCCGACAATCGGGTTTGTATATAGACGGGAGATAGTGGCCCCAGCCTAGCTTCGGCGACCTAGATGGTTAAACGCAAAATAGAAGAAAGATTATATCAGTAATGATATATGAACTGGTCTTTGAAAGTATAAGACAGCCACTATATGCGGGTGTAGTTTAATGGTAGAACTATAGCCTTCCA
>CANPWX010000002.1 GCA_947585065.1 uncultured Bacilli bacterium
ATTACTACCACCCAGGCATACAATTTTGAAAGAAGTAATTCTACAGGTGATTGGTGTAAAAGTAGAAATACTAATGAAATTTGGTGTAACGATAAAGTTTCACGGAATATTACTTGGAAGGGAAATATAGCACTCATGTATCCATCGGAAGTTGGAATGCAAATGTACAGTCAAATTTCAAAACTTTAGAATTAAGTAATATTACTTACAATATATTAGACAAAAAGTATTTTAAAACACTGGGACTAGTAGAAATGAATGATATACACTTATCTATTGCAAGCATAATATAAATTGATCATCGAGTTTAAAGTTTAATAAAAATATAATAAAGTTTTGCTGACAGCCAATTTGTTTTAAAAAAAAAAAAGAAATATATGGTATAATTTAAAACACAGTTACATATTAAAAAAAGAAAGAGTGTTCAACTATGAATAAAAAGAAATATCTAAAAAAAATTGGTATAACTATTGTAATACTAAGTGTAATAGTACTATTAATTATTTTTTTGAATTATACTTTAAAATCCAAAACAAAAATTCTTAAATTAGGTCATACTATAGATAGTACTTTATATAACACAAATTATAAAACAAAAGATATAGAATCCTATTATATAAATTTTCCTGAAACAAATTTACAATATTATAATCTTCAATCTGAAATATCTGAATATGTTGCTCTCTTAAAAGAAGAATTAAATGTAACAATAGACAATCATTGGAAATTTTTCATTCATTATTATAATACAGATAAAGAAAACGGTTTAATACAGTTTACCTACTGGATTGGAGATGAAATAGAAACATCTAAGATTATCATTGGTTTTATTGATAATCATCATGTCAACACCTTATACTATTATTATTTGGATAAAGAAGTAAACGAAAATGAATTATTACAAACATTATCAAATTTCAAAAATAATACTCGACAAGAAAAATATAATTTATCTAAAAATCAAAAATATCTTCATGAAGAAATTAAGTATCATTTTAACTACGAAAATAATAGTTTATTATATACGTATAACTTGTTTTTTGAAGAAAATGGTGTTATTAACAACGATATAGGATGTCAATATCTAGTAAATTAATAGTTTTCTATTTACCATTTTATTTAATAATCGATTATGAAATTTTGTAATATATTATATACTTTTTTTAATTAAATAAAATTAAGAAAAGCAAAAAAATTGAGTACTATATGAACTGTACCCAACTTTTTTATTTGATTATACTATTTACAATATAAAATATCAGAAAGTGAATCTCAATCTATTATGAAATATAATCTATTAATTCTATACCTTGAACAAAGGTAATATATTCAGAATTAACAACATTTTTCTTAAACTCCTCTTGTTGTTCTTTGCTATTATCCATTAATCCAACAACTACTGTCATATTGGTCAAATCAATATAGCAAAAACTCAAACCATAATTGTTTATTTTAGATTTTTCAGATTGATAATATTCTCGAATTGTTTGTTGAACACTTTCAAGATCATCTTTGACAACTACAGAGTTATCTTGTTCATTCACAATAGAATCTTCTTTTTTGCACCCACTAAATCCTAGTAAGAAAAATATACTTATGAAAAATATAAATAATCTTTTAAACATACTATTCCTCCTTTTTAAAGATTATACTAAATAAATAATTAAAAAGAAAGAGAATTTATATTTTTATATTTTATGAAACAGAAAGTGTACAGATTTATGATTAAATAATAAAATTAAAGCCAAAACTACGAGAAAACGTAGTTTTTATTTTTTGAAATTTATTTAAAAAATACTAAAAAGGTATTGATTTTTTTGACAATCAGAGTGATAAATATTTTAGTCATAAAATGAAGTTAAAGGTATCTAATTTGCATTTATTTGAATTTTATAATTACTTTTAATCTCCTGTATGACCATTAAAATAAAATAGCTCAAAATAGCTAATGAAAGGAGAAAAAGATATGTAATAAGAAGAGAAAAAATAATTACTTATTTAGTTATTTTTTGATTGTTTGTTTTACCTACTAACCAATCTATCGAAACTTTGTAATATTTAGCAAATTCGATAAGAGGGTAGGTATGTATTAAAAATTTGCCTAACTCATATTTAGAGTAATTAGATTGATCAATTTGAATTTTGTTAGCAATAAATTTTTGGATATCTTTGTTTTTCATTCGTATTTCTTTTAAATTTTTACCTAAAGTTTCTTTATCTATAATATCTGTTATCATTTCGCACTTTTTGATATTGGATAAACCACAAATATAATCCAAACTAATATTGTAGAAATTGCAAAAGGCATTTAGTTTCATTAAAGGAATTACATCAATCCCATTCTCCCAACCTGCATAAGTAGATCTGCTGATTTTTAAATAGTTTGCAAGTTCTTGTTGAGTATTATCAAAGTAAGTTCTAATCTCTTTCATTCTTTCACTTATCATTCATTACACCTCACGGTATAATTTTCCCATTTATTTAAGAATTATCAGAAAATGTGTCGGAACATTACCTAAATATGTTATAATGCTGTGTATAGGAGGTTAATAATATGAATGCTAGAAAAACTGGCATATTTATTCGAAAGTTAAGATTGCAACATAATTTGAGTAGAGAGAAGCTCGCTGATAGTATTGGTGTTTTTGAATTAACACTAGAATTATGGGAAAGAGGCATTTTAAAACCTACAATCTATGATTTAGAAATGTTAAGTTTTGAGTTAGAATCTACCGTAAACGAATTATTAGCAGGACACGAATTAACAAATGAAAATGATGATGAAATTTTTAATTATGCTGAAGAACAAAGAAAAAAAGAAAATTTTAAAATCATGGTTAGTAGTACAATCTTTTTAATTGGATTGTTTGCATTAACAAAAAGTTTCAAAAAAAATAACTTTCGGTAAAGAAAGTTATTAATCATCAATGTTTTTAAGTTTGAAATAATCTGTATCAAAAAAATCTTTTATTTCAATCTTAAAGATCTTGCAAATTTTGTAGATATTATAAGAACTAGGATTTTCTACTTTATTTGCGAGCATTGATCTTAAAGTAGTTGGAGGTATTGTAGACATTTCAGCCAGTCTGTTTGGAGAGTAATTATACAAATCACATAACTCTAAAATTCTTTTACTAACAGCTTCTTTATATGTCATGTAATACACCTCCAACATATTAAAAGTGTAACAAAAAGCAATAAAAAATATACGCCGATTTCGGTTGATTTTGGATAGAAAGGAGAAAAAATGTATCAAAATAAAATAAGTTCAGAATATGAAAAAGATGTAAAAGGAAAGAGATTATCAAAACTCAATGTTTTTATGAAAAAAGAAAGAGAATATGTATTATCTAATCGTTCATACGAAATAGCCCATAGAATAGTATTATGGTTAAAATATTATGGAGAAGAAAATATATCCTCTTTGGAAGCAATAGTTGATGAATTTTGCGATGAATTTAAATATTACATGACAGAAAAAGAAAGAAAAAATATGTATTCAAAAGTAGAGGAAATTTTAATCCACAAATACAAAATAGAAATAATATCTAAAAAACCTTTGATTTTAAAATCTAAAACTAAATTAGAAAATATATAAAAAACTCATTAGATTAGGAGGTATTTTAAATGAGTTTAGATGATGAAGTAAATATTTTTATGAAAAATATTGTAAAAGTTATAATAAATCTTTGTCAAAAAAAGAAAATAACAAAAGAGGAACTGGCAAGAAAAATCCAGATCAGTGATGATGAATTAGATAATATTTTGTTTAAAAATAATAAAGAACTACAAATAAAAACTTTAATACATATTTCAGTTGCGTTAGAAATTCCAATTAATATTTTATTAGATATAGCACAGCAAAGAACAAGAAGAGAAATAAAAAGAAAAATAATCTATTAACATGATTAAAATTGCTTTTTTAGAACAATGCGATGATTATTATTATCAAATTCAATATTATTTTTAGATAAATTTAATAATTTTAATAAAATAGATACCCTGTTGGAAATAGGAATATTTTCATCTAATGCCATAAGATATAATGAAATAAATTCATCATCAGGGTTTTCCTTTTTAATTGCATTTCTGTAATCCTTATCAAGCATAACTTTGAGAGTTTTTGTTCTTGCTACTCCAGGTAAAGCATGAGTTGAATAATATAAATCCTTAATTCTTTCTAAAGTTAAATGATAAGTGTGTATTGCATATATGTTATTGGTGGCAATCATTGAATTTAAATCATCTAAAAAATTATTTATAATTGCTATTTGTTCTTTTGCTTTTTCGATTTCCATAGGAGGCATTATTTGAGAATATAATGTTTTAATGTAATCTTGTAATAAAGCTATATTTCCTTTAGTATCTATAATAACATTTCCATAAACAAGCATAGATACTAAAACATTACTTTGATGTGAAAATTCATAATCTGCTTTGTTATACATAGTTTTTAGAGTTTTTTCAAAATATTCTATTCGGTGATTATCGATCATCATAGAACCTCTAATTTCTTGATTTAATTTACTAAAAATAATATGTAAGTCAATATCTGAAAATTGGTTGTAGAATCCAGTTTGACTGCTACCATAAAAGACAATTCCTTCTAAATATTCATTTTGTAAGTACCCCATTTTATCCACAAATTCATTGATAATATTTGTGAAATTCATATAAAATCTGCCTTTCTTTTAAGAAAGATTATATTAAAAAGATTTATAAAAATCAATAATAAATTTTACCATATTTTTATTAATAAAACTTTTTATTTTAAAAATATTGACATTTAAAATAAAAAATATATAATAATCTTTAATGGTTGGGTGTGTTTGCCCAAGATTACTATCATACTTTATTCTTTAAGAGTGGCAAGCAAGGTACACTCTCAAATAGAGGAGGAACATTTATAATGGATCAAAATACAGATAGGGATGTATATTATCAAAATGCTTGGTATTTGGAAAAATTTGTAGATAATAAATGGTATCGGTTAGAAGAATTAAACAAATGAACTTTTTCTGATGGATGGTTATTTATAGAGCCTGGACCAATCGGTTTGGGATATGTGTGAGGCGATAAATATGGAGAGTTATCTAAAGTAACATATCGCCTTGTAAGACAAGCTTGTTTAGACATAAATGATAAACAAGAATATTATATTTCAGCAGTGTTTAATATTGAATAGAATTTAAGATATTCATAGTAAATTGATTGCCAAAATGGAAAAGTTTAATATTTCCATTTTGGCAATTTTATTTGTTCAAAATTTATGTTAAATTGAATTTGTAAATGAAAGAAAAGTTTATATCAATTTTAGACGTAAAATTGATTTGTAGTTTAAGGATCATGGTCAGTTAAAGATCGAAGAAAGGATTTAGTGATGAAAAAAAGTAGAAAAATAATATAGAAAATATTTATAAATAAATTAAAAGGAGGAAAAAAATGAAAAGAAATTTGAAAAAATTAACTTTTTTAGGTATATTGGCTGTTGCCTTTGTTTTGGGGGTTGCTTTTTATCAACGTTATTCTTCTCATCCATCACTTAATGAGAAAGAAGTTGCTTTAATTACTGCTTATGGCGATGATTATGATGCTTATTTGAAAAGAAATGCTTATGAATTGAAAATTGCACAAAAAATTCATGAAAAACTTATTAAATATGGTGATACTTTACCTAACTTTTATGGTGGTTCATATATAAGTGATGACTCATATAATTTAATTGTACAAGTTGTTAAAGATAATATTCCTAATGAATCAGATTTGGATTATGATTTATATCAAAGTATTATCAATATGGATTCAACAATTAAAATAGAATATGTTAAAAATAGTTATGCAGAATTAAAAAAGATAAATGATCTGATAACTAACCAAGCTTTATCTAAAAGTATAGATATTGATAAGTTTGTCGGTAATTACATTGATGTTTACAGTAATAATGTTAAAGTGGAAGTTGCAGGAGGGTTAGATACAATATCAAATGATGTAAAGAGTCAACTTCCTAAATCTGATTTAATACAATTTGTGGCTAGTGAAAGAAAAATTGATACTTCAGAATTAAAGGCTGGTTCAGGAATAACAACTCAGGGAAAACCTGATAGTTGTTCTTTAGGATTTAGAGCAAAATATAACGGAATGGATGGTTATATTACTGCAGGTCATTGTTTTTCAGGAGAACAAGATGCTTCTTCTGGAGGGATTGTTGTAAAAAAAATATATAGTGGTTCTGTTGATGCTGCTTTCGTTCATTTGACATCTAGTAGTTACACATTGTCTAATTCTCTTGCTTATACTTCTGGTGATATTACTTCTTTAAATGATATTGTCATTTGTCCATATTTGGAAGTTGGTACTGCCGTAGCTAAAGTTGGTGTTAAAACTCATTACACTGCTGGAACAGTTCTTAATAACAGTTACCGTGTTACGGTTAATAATGTTAATTTTACTGACATGGTTTTAACCGATGTTTATGCTAGTGGAGGAGATAGTGGTGGACCAGTATTTATACCAACCGTTGAAGATGGTGGTGTTACGTTAATCGGAATTGTAAAAGGTGGAAATATATATAATCCTTCTTCTATGATTTTTACAAAAGAAGAAAATATTTATAGTCAATTGCGTTATGAACGTTATTAGGGAATGTAAGGTCTGTAATGAAGTTTTTCTTTATGGACCTTTTTCTTTTAACGAAAATATGATATAATTTTTTTGAGGAGATAGAATGTTATATGTGGAAAAAAATATTAGTATTTTTAATGATTGGAGTTACAACGGTGAGTATAGTGGGATGTAAAAAAAATAGTGTATCTGTAACAGAAGAAGATTTGGAAAAAGTATTACAAGAAATTGATAATTATTATCAATCTGAAAAATATAAAGTTGATGATTATAGTATGAGTTTTTATTATATGGATTTGACTAATATGAAAGTTGTTGTCGGATTAATGGACAATAGCAAAGAACATCGAGAAGGGTTTAAGAAAAATGTTGTTGATTCTGAATATATAACTTTTGTTCAAGGAAGAGAATTTGTTGATTTAAAAGATTATGAGTCATAAAAAAGATTATCTTTTTCTATTTGTAAATTAGCTTATTAATATTAACCAAGCAAAGACCTGAGTAGTATAATATTCATTTTTTTGCTTTTTATGTAGGCAAGTAACACTTGCTAGTATTTTTATTAATTTTATGTTAATTTTATAATAGTTGAAAGAAGTGTTTTTATGGATTATGAAAAAATATGTAATTTTATTAAAGAACTTAGGGTTGAAAAAAAATGGAGTCAAGAGAAACTAGCTTCGCTACTATATGTTAATACTTCAACAATTAATAGATGGGAAAATGGTAAGAGATACCCTAATTTAGATGATTTATATAAGTTGTCAGGAATTTTTAACATTTCTATTAGTGAACTTGTGGCTGGTGAAAAGATTTCTGAAAATAATAATAGTCGAATTCAAGATTCTGTATATAAATATATTAAAAATATAATCAAGCAAATGAGTAAATTTAAGTTTTTTTTAATTCTCTTTATAATACTATTTGTAGTAGTAACAATTGCTTTGTTCTGTATTTATTTTTTTGAAAATTATAAAAGTATAAGAGTGTATAATGTTTCTGGTAGCTCTGAAAACTATACTATAAATAATGGAATATTAGTTTTAACAAAAAATAAAATATATTTGCAAGTAGGCGATATTGAGCCTAAACCGAAAGAAATTACCTTAATTATTTTAAATAATGATGAAAATAAAATTGTTTATCAAGGAGATTATGAAAACATTATTAGTGATAGCTATGGATATAATGCTATTTTGTCATATAATGACTTTGTGAATCAAAAACAAAATATGATAGTAAAAATTGAGAATGAAGAAATATTACTAAAATTTACTGAAGATTTTGTAAATGATAAAATTATTAATGTTAAAGATGAGAATATTGGAGAAAAAATTCAGAAAAATCAAGATGATCTAATTATTAAAGATAAGTTTATATGCGATGAACATAATTATTGTTATTTAGAAAAAAATGGTTCTTATATAACATATAATTTAGGAATACTAAATGTTTCGGAAAAAAGCAATATTATATATACTTATGATATTATAAATTCATTTCTCTATTATAGTGATTTCAATACCAATAAGAAATGTAATTTAAAAATTGAAAATGAAAATAGCATTGTGCCTATAGAAGGTGACTGCGATGATGCTCAAAATCTTTTCAATCAATTTAAACAAAATTATCTTGATGTATATATTAATAAATAAGTATTGCCAAATTGGCAATTTCTTTTTTAAATATACAATGAATGTGTATATAAAGAAAGCGGTGATTAAAATGTAATATAGTAATTTAAATAATAAAATCAAAAAAGGAAGGAAAAGGAACAATGAAAAAGAAAAAAATATTTTTAGGCAGTTTTGCAATTTTGGCAATGTGTTTTACAATGAAGCAAGTTTTAGCTGAAGAATTTTATTATCAAAATGATAATGGAGTGATTTTAACAGAAAACGAATATCAATACATAACTGATTTGTATTGGAACGGTTACCAAAAATATTTAACTGAATCTGACTATCAGTTAATGAAAGAAATGGATATATTTAATAATGAGATAAAGAAAAGTGAAGTAACCGATTATCCTTTGACTCGTGGAAATATAGTAACAAGTCATTCGAGAACTTCTTCACTTAATGCAAGTTGTTCAGATACTTGTTTAGTTACATTTGTAACGGTATGGAATGAAATTCCTTCTATTAAAAGTTATGATGTAGTTGGTATAAGATTGAATAATACGATTTTATCACGAGTTGTGAATATTCTTGAAACTGGTAGTAATTATTCTAAAGTATATAATGAAATTCAAAGTTCTTCGGATGGTTTTGGAGTATCTATTCTAGTCCCAAATACTGACAATATAAGAACAACTATTACTATGATAACTACTAAAAATGGTACACTCTATGGATCCTATCAGCATACTCGAAGAAATATAACTGAAGCTACATCTAAAAATTATAGTATAGGTCAAGGAGGATATGGTAATGTATTTTATTTTTCAGGACCTGCAGTAGGAGTTTATGATGAAGCACCTGGGGTAGATTTAATTTTATAATATATAATAAATATCTATTCTAGTTATTTTTTTGATAGATTTTCAATTTTATCAAAGTAAAAAAATAAAATTGTTTTCTTTTGGGGTATATAGTATAATACATCTAATGAAAGGAAATCAAGAAATGACTAATTTTAGGAAGTTTTTAAAGAAAATAAATATTAATCTTGATGCTATTCCAGTAAATGAAAAAGTTAATGAGTGCGATGAAAAAACAGAAAAAGAAACAAATGAAAGGATTTTATTTAAAAGCAATTATACAATAGAGAACTTTCACTTCTATATAGTTACTTTTAAAGTTTTAGATATTAATGTTATAGTAAATTTACCAAAAAATTTATCATTACCAAAAAAATATACTTATAATACAACAATGATGATTGAATTTAAAGATGGTAATAGAATATATACGTTATCAGATATTTTCTATACGAAAAGCGAAACAGAACAAAAATCAAAAAAAGAATATGAAAAACTAAATAATGTATTTAAAGAAACAGAAGATCTTGAAAAAATATTTAAAAAGTTAATTCAAATGTTATAATTTTATGATTTTTCGTTTTTTTCCATTATTTTTCATTATTTCACAAACTTTTCCATTATTTTGTTGAAATTTACACTCGCCGTGCTATTATAATGTAAACTTGAAAAAAGTTTGTTTAAAAGAACCTTTTTCAAGTTTTTTTATGGAAAGATGCAAAAATTGGTTACTATTCATAACCAATTTTAAAAAATCTCACAAACCTAGATAATATAATGGTTTGCAGTTATTTCATCAAAAACTTGTTAAAAACCGTAATTTTTTAAAGTGAGAGATGCATATAAAAAATATTTGATTTTTATATGTCAATTCCCAATTTTACATTAACTTTGAGTATATTAATAAAAAAGTTAAAATAAGTTTTATAATATTTAAAAGCTATACGCCAGTTTTTATAACTTAAATTTTTATTTTTTAGCAAATTTAGCTATAATAAATTCATATAAAACAAAGATAACTGGCATAATTAAATACATTATTATAGAAATGCTAAAGTCATAGATAGAAAAATATACATATTTATTCAAAAGAATGTAAGAAATGCTAAATATAGCAATTCGAATTATTAATATTAAAAAACATATAGTAAACAATTTCTCTAAAAATATTTTATATAATGATTTACGTAAATAAAGAAATTCTTTTGAATGATTATTTTCATAAATCAAATAACTCCATGATATATATGCAATGCAAACAACCTGAAAAATAATCCATAAGTATTCTAAAAAATCAAAATTAACTATTGTAAAAATTCCAACTAAAAATTGAAAATCCTTTTGAACAATGTCTATTGAACTTATTTTTATTATACAATAGACACAAAAATAAAAAATTATATATATGACAAGTAATTTCCAAAAATCGGATTTTAATAGTTTTTTTAAAACATTAAATTGGTAAATCATTTCATTCTATCCTTCTGCTGTTTAACAAAAAAGTTCTTATATCCAATTATAATTAGAAAGATCCAAAATAAAAATTGAATAAATGAAGCAACTAATTCTAATTTAAAAGAAAAATAAGGTTTTACTTCAAAATAAGATGTTATAAAAATTGGAAATTCACTAAATTTAGTAATAATATTGCTTGAAATAACAAAATCGAATCCAAAAAGCATAAGTATAATTAGCATTGTTGTAAATATCGATGTGACTACTCCGTTCGTTTTCCATTTTAAAATAAATTCAATTATACCAATTAAAATTAGAAACACGATCAATCTAATGTAAAAAAATATATTATAAATATACAATGGCATACTATAATAAGAAAAATTAACAACTTCAAAATTACCTTCACAATAAATAATTGCTAGAATACTTAATATTAAAAAGATTATTAACATATAAACGAAAATTAAAAAACTAATATCAGATATTGCTTTTTTTATAAGAATCTGCAGGCTGGTGTGCCTTAACATTATATTTTTATTACAATACAGATTATAAACATCATTCACAAGAACGGAAATTGCCACAAGTAATGTCACAACAAACCAACGATTAGTTATCATTTCTAATACTTTATTCCAAAAATTAATTTCTGAAAAAGAAAAAAAGGATATTAATAAACCTATTATCGAGCAAATGAAAAAATGTAAAAAAATTTTTTTAATGCTATACTTTTTCAAACTCATTTTATTTTTACACTTCCATTATCAAAATAATATATAATATCAGCTAAATTTTCTAAATCTTCTCTTATATGAGTAGAAATCAATATCATCTTACCTTTATCTTTTTCTTCAATCAAAAATTTTGAAATTTGTTTTACACTTTCTTCTTCAATTCCATTGAATGGTTCATCCAAAATCATAACATCTGGATTTTCCATTAAAACCTGTGCTATCCCTAATTTTTGTTTCATGCCTAACGAATATTCAGAATATTTTTTATTCATTTCAGATTCTAAATTCACGATTTTCAAAGTCTTATAAATTTGCTCATCAGAAGTTTTATTTTGAATATCTGCAAGTAATCGTAAATTCTCAAAACCAGTTAAATCTGGAAAAAAATTTGGATTTTCAATTAAAGCTCTTACATTCGGAACGAACATATTGTTTTTATTATAATTAATATTATCAAATGTAACTTCACCTGAAGAAGGAGCATAAAGTCCACAAATTATTTTTAGTAATACACTTTTTCCAGAACCATTTCGCCCAGATAAACCATATATTTTACCACTTTCAAAATCTAATGTAACATCTTTTAAGACATAATTATTTTTAAATTTTTTTGAAACATTTTTAACTTCTATTTTCATTTTTCCTCCTATTTTTTTCCTTTTTCACAATCAATTATAAATTTTTCTTTATTTTTATAACTGATATATACTCCCAAACTTGATACTATAAACATTACAAAGGTGAATGTAATTAGTGGTATAGTACCATACTGATCGCTAAATGTAAATAAATTCATAATATTAAATAATCTTCCCCATGTGGAATGAAATAATAATTGGCTTATTAATAAATTCACAACTACTTCAAAAAATAATTCTATTCCTAAGTAACTTAAAAACGATAACAATATTGATGAAAAATAATTATAACATTTTCTAACAATAATCAATGATATATTTATAAAAATAAAGGAATAGAGAATAATATTAAATAAATATAACATAATAAATATACATGGATGATTAACAATATTGCTTGTCCATATTGATGTTCCAAATGTTTGAGAATAAGTTGGATTGCTTGAAAAAATCATAATACATGGAATTATAATTAAAATCGCAACCATAGGCAATATCCAAAAATATTTATAGGATTTTTTTAAATAAAATCGCATAAAGTTTCTGTAATTATCTCTTAATAAATAATTAATTAAATATTTATTTCTAATTATTTTGGATAGGCAGAACAATGTTGGAATGCAAACCAATAAAAATGCAATACCATTTAGAAAATGAACCCTATATAATATTACATCAGATAACACTGTATAAAAATCAACTTTTATATCTTTCTGTGATATAACCTGATTACAAAATTTTACCATGTTTTCCTCATCAGAAGCCTCTAAACCATTTTGACAATATTCTATAATATTATTTCTATTAATATCCATTTGTTTCTGATCTTTTATAGAATTAACACACGAATATAAGACAAATATTCCTATTATACTAAAAATAATAATGGCTATTAAATTGTCTTTGAAAATTTTTTTCATAATACAACACCTTTCAAAAAGTAAATTAGAGAGTTTGAAATACGTTCTAATAATATTTTATTAAACTAATTATAAAGTCCACCAAAAAACGACAAATGTTTTTAATAAAGTAAAGTCTTCTCGCATTACTCCCATATTATATGTTTCTGGTCTTGAACTTCCATCATGACCTACAAAAGTTTTAGTTTGACCAAGAACTAGTGTTTGTCCAGTGAAAGCGTTTCCACTACTATCAAAAGGCTTAAATCCCATTTTGCAATCATAACATGGATCAGTCAAAGAAGTACGCACTATAGTTAAATTTACTGATTGATCTCCCCAATCATCTTTTATAAAACTTGATGTATGTGTGAATTTACCACGTTCAATATCTCTTACTGATAATGAGAAAGTTCGTGGGCTAAGAGTATCAGCATTAACTGTTTGAGTAGAAACAGCTAGTGTAGCAAATAAACCGATTGTTAAAATAATAATTTTTTTCATTATTCCATCCTCCTTACAATAACTTCTAAAATAACTTCAAACTCTCTAAATTAATAATAACATAAATTACCAAATATTACCATGACATTATACCAATTAGTGTAAATTATACAAATTAGTGTAAATTTTGGTTACAGATTTGTGACCACAAAGAAAAAAAATCAAATTTTTTAGCAAAATCAAATATTTATTGATATAATTAAAATAGCAAAGAAATTACATATTCTAATAACTATTTAAAAGGATTATATAATGAGTTATGAAAAATGACTAGCAAAATACTGAACTAGAAAAAAGGAAGAGCAGAAAATCAAAAACAGATTAAATCTCTTATTGAAACAGTTAAAACACTAATAGCATTTTTTAGAGAATTTAAAGAATTAGTGGAAGAATTAAAAACTGAAATTTTAAGATTAATAAAAAAAATAGTTCTAATTTATCAAAACCATCAAGTAACAATAGTTATAAAAGGTGATAACCAATATACGGCAAAAATCAGAAAATAAAAAAGGAAAAACTTATAGGAAGTCCAAGTACAAATTTGTTGTTAGAAAAATTAAATAATGTATTTTAAAGAAACAGAAAATCTTGAAAAAATATTTAAAAAGTTAATTCAAATGTTATAATTTTATGATTTTTCGTTTTTTTTTCATTATTTTTCATTATTTCACAAACTTTTTCATTTTTTTGTTGAAATTTAAACTCACCGTGCTATTATAATGTAAACTTGAAAAAAGTTTGTTTAAAAGAACCTTTTTTCAAGCTTTTTTATGGAAAGATGCAAAAATTGGTAAAAAATGTTAAAAACTACTTGACAAGCATGAAAAAAAGTAATAGTGTATATAACCTAATTTAAAAAAGCGAGGAAGTTTCGTGATACTGCTTATTTTATTATTAGGAGAATAAAGTTAGGTGGTGTGAGACATGAACAATGAAGTGATATCTTATAAGTTTGATGTTGTAAGTAAAATCAATAGTGTGTATTTATCTGTTTTTGTGTCGCTCAAAGAGAGAAAGTTCTTAAGAAGGATTATCTCTCTTTTTTCCTAATTAACTAGGAAAGCAGGGGGGTTAATGGAACAAAAACTAATTACGTTTGAGTACAAACTAGAAGATGATATGATCGACAATGCGTTACTTCCAGATAATGAGATTAAACAATATGATTTAGACAAATGTTATTTAGAAGTAAAGAAAAAAGTAGAGGAATTTATTTTAGATCAATTTAATTTTCCTCAGATTCCAAAGCCACAAATTACAACATCGTATGAGGTAAGATATGAGTATTTTGTTAGTAAGGCAACAGACAAAGTGGGAAACTATATTGAAAAAAAGATTGATAAAGAACAAGAAATCATAAAACTTTATCAGGAGATTTCAAATAGTTTAACCTTGCTAAGTCGAGGAGAGTTTACATATTTTCTGGAATGTTTGTATTTCAATAAAAAAGAATCTGTTGTCATTGATAAGTTAGAAACAACAAGATACTATTTTAATCCTATCAAGCAAAGCTGTATTGTAAAATTGGCAAAAGCTTGGAAAATAGCGAAAAAAAGAACATAACGAATGAAGTAGTTATGTTTTTTTATATGAAAGGAGTGATGGAAGTGTATAAAAAACAGAAAATCCCATAAAAACTCAAAAAGGTGTTGACTTTTTGAACAATTAGAGTGATATATTATCTATAAGAAATTTGTGCTTAAAAGCTATTAAATAGCTATTAGAGTAGAGTGATGAAAGGATTTGAGGAGTTATATGAGAAAAAAAGAAACAAGTGCTAAAACTTGCAAAAATAAAGCTTTAATTTATACTATGGTAATTGTTATTATAATAGGTATAACTGTATTTAGTGTAGTACTTTGTAGAAAATATAGTAATGTGAATAGAAATACAGAAGAAACTAAAACTGAAAATGAAAAAGCAGAATTTGAAGAAAACGAAAAGTTGAATGAAGAATTAGAAAAACAAGAAACTTCTAAGAAATCTGAAAATGAAGTAAATCAAAACAATGTAGTGAATCAAGAAAATATTACAAATAAAAAAGATGACACTTCAACTAGCAATCAAAGTAACAGTACTGGAAATACTTCAAATAAAGAGACACAAAGTAATACTCCGAATAAAAATCAAACCACAACTACGAATGATACTAGTACAAACAAAAATCAAAATACCACTACAAATAATAATACAACAAGTACCAATCAAAATAATACTACAAATAGCAATAGCTCAAATAAACAGGAAAGTACTACGGAAAATACCACTACAACTACAAACTCAAATTCTAAAAATGAACAAGAAGAAAACAAAACTACTTCAGAAAAGGAAACACCAAAAGAACAACCGACTTGTCAATCTAAAAAATTTGTTTCCAAATGGTTTAGAGCAGATTTTTCCTCTATGGAAGAATGTATAGCTATAGGAAATAAATATTTGGAGACAGGATTATATGGATTTAATTGTGATTATGAAACTGATGACTGTGGTACATTTTATTATATGCTCAGTTTGTATGATCATGAAGGTACGAACTATTTAGATTATAGAGAAGTACCATTACCTTAAATCAGTGAAATACTGATTTTTTTTAAAATAAAATGAATGAGGGGGAATAATATTGAAAAAAATAGGAAAATTTTTAAAAATTGGTTGCATAGCAACTTTTTTATTTGGTTTTTTCTCATTTTTAAATCCTATGCGAACTTCAGCATTAACAGATATACTTATTAAAGATGGAGGAGAACAGTTAGATGACTTTGCTTTTTATAAACATAAAACAACTCCATCACTTGCACGGTCGCATAGAATAGAAATGATGAAAATGCAAAATTCTAATAAATTTGTTTATTGTATTCAACCAGGAACTTCAGTCTATGATGAATATTCTTATGATGGTTATATGAGTGATTATGAAGTTGTAGCAAATTTATCTCCAGAACAATGGAGAATGATTTCATTAATTGCATATTATGGGTTTGAATACGTAGACAAAGAGGCAAATATAGATCATACTGCCTCAAAATGGTATTCGGTTACTCAAATGCTCATTTGGCAATATGCTACTACTGAGTTTGAAATATATTTTTCAAAGAGTATCAGAAATGAAAGAATAGAAAAATATACTGAGGAGACTGCAGAAGTTTTAAGATTAGTAGAAGAACATTCTAAAAAGCCAAATCTTGGAAACAATATAGTAGCATATTTAGGTAGTAATCTAGTGATAAATGATAGCAATAACGTATTAAAAGGATATAAAATCATATCTTCAAATAATGTGAATGCTACTATTGATGGAAATCAATTAAAAATTACACCAAATAGTAAAGGGGATTTTTCTATCACATTTCAGAAAGAATTTAATAAATATGATGGATTACCTATAGTTTATACGAATGCTACAAGTCAAAATGTAATGGCAAAAGGTAATTTGGATCCGAATAGTTTTATGATAACTGGAACCGTTAAAACAGGGGGATTAGAATTAAAAAAGTATGATTCTATCAACAAAAGTTGTACTCCACAAAAAGATGGAAGTTTATCTGGTAGTGTATATAAATTATACAAAGAAGATGGAACTTTTGTACAAGATCTAATAATTGGTACGGATTGTTCTGCTAGTGCAGACAACTTAGATGTCGGAAAATATTATGTATTAGAAAGTAAAGCAGGAATACGTTATGAATTAGATACCGAAAAACATTATTTTACACTTAGTGCAGAAAATCCTCATGCAAGTCTAACAGTTTATGATAAACCTATATTTGGAAACCTAAAATTGAAAAAATATGATTCTATTACCAAAAAATGTACTCCACAAAAAGATGGAAGTTTATCAGGTGCTATCTATAAATTATATAAATCCGATGGAACTTTTATCCAAGATCTGGAAATTAACTCTAATTGTGAAGCAACGGCAAACAATTTGGATATTGGCAAATATTATATTAAAGAAAGTAAGGCAGGAATACGTTACGAATTAGATCTAACACAACATGATTTTGAAATTTCATTAAATCAATTAAATGCAGAATTAACTGTGTATGAAAAACCAGTTTTTGGTGAATTACATTTAAGAAAAGTGGATGCTACAACAAATACTTGTGTATCTCAAAAAAATTCTAGTCTAGCAAATGCCGTTTATAAACTATATAAAGAAACTGGCGAATTTGTACAAGACTTAGTAATTAATTCTGAATGTGAAGCAAGTGCAAGTAATTTAGATGTCGGAAGATATTACATTCAAGAATCTCAAAGTGGATTGCATTATGAGATCGATCCTGAAAAATATTATTTTGATATCACGGCTAGTAAAATGGTAATGGAACTAACAGTAAAAGATGTTCCTATGTTTGGACAAGTATCTATTAAAAAACACGATTCTCAAACAAATAGTTGTAATGCAAGAGGTGCTGCAACGCTAGCGGGTGCAGTTTATGGAATTTATGATGAAGAAAACAATTTAGTTACAAAATTAACAATTGATACTAACTGTTTTGCAGAAAGTGAAAAAAATCTTGTTATTGGAAATTATTATTTAAAAGAATTAACAGCACCAAGAGGATATAAATTAGATACAGAAAAACATTTCTTTAGTATTACAGAAGATAATTATAAAACAGAATATGAAATTACATTAACAGATAAAGTTTATACAACAACATTAGTCATTAATAAAACTTATCTTCTTGAAAATGGAGTTAAAGCAGAAGTAGGAGCGACATTTGATATTATTTCTAAAACAACTGGGAAAGTAGTTGCAACGATTACTATTGATGAGTCTGCAACTGGAAGTGTAGAACTTCCTTATGATAATTATATAATACGACAAACAAAAACTAAAAGTGGTTATAAAAAGTCCGAAGATATTGACTTTAAAGTTGATGAAAATGTTCAAGAAAAAGAATACGTTACATTAATGAATGAACCATACTTAGCTAGAGTAAAAGTGAAAAAAGTCGATTCTAAAGGAAAAGATATTCCAATGAAAGGTATCCGTTTTAAAATATTTGATATCACAAATAATAAATATATTTGTCAGACAATTTCTTATCCTACACAAATGAATGTATGTGAATTTGAAACAGATGAAAAAGGAGAGTTTATCACTCCAAAAGAGTTATATCCAGGTAACTATCGTTTGGAAGAAGTAGATCAAGTTTTGAATGGTTATTTATGGAATCCAAATGGATTAGAATTTACAATTGATGAAAATACAAAAACAGTTACAGATAAGGATTTAGGAGAAATTCTAAATATGGTTTTTGAAAATGAAGAAGTAACTGGTAAAATTGAAATTCAAAAAACTGGAGAACAAGTCGTAATTGAGAATGGCGAATTCACTTATGTTGATATACCACTACCTAATATTACTTTCGGTTTATATGATGATGAAAGTAACTTGATTGATACTTATACTACCGATGAACGAGGTAGAATTGTTATTGAAGATTTAAAATTAGGTAAATATGTACTTAAAGAATTAAAAACTGATGATAAATATGTTCTTGATGAAAAAGAATATAACATCGAGTTAAAATATAAGGATCAATACACAGCTGTTATTACAGAAACATTTACTTTGAAAAATTACTTAAAGAAGGGAAATTTAGATTTTTCTAAAACAGATTTAGTTACTGGTGAAGAAATTCCAAATGTCAAAATAGAAGTGTATACTGAAAATGATGAATTGATTTATAGTGGCATTACGGATGAAGAGGGTAAAATTACCATTGAAGAATTATCTGTTGGTAAATATTACATTCTTGAAAAAGAAGCTGCAACAGGATATCTTATTACTGATGAAAAAGTCTTTTTTGAGATTAAAGAAAACGGTGAGATAGTAAAGGCAGAAATGAAGGATAAACCTATCACAGGAAAACTAGAATTTACAAAAACCGACTTTGTTACTGGTGAGGTTATCCCTAATACTGTGATTGAAATTTACACAGAAAATGATGAGCTAATCTATACTGGAAAAACAGATGAAATTGGAAAGATTACCATTGAGGAGTTAAGATATGGAAAATATTACATCTTAGAAAAAGAGGCAGCTACTGGATATCTTATTACTGATGAAAAAGTCCTTTTTGAAATTAAAGAAAACGATGAGATAGTAAAGGCAGAAATGAAAGATAAACCTATTACTGGAAAACTAGAATTCACAAAAACAGACTTATCCACTTCGGAAGCTTTACCTAATACTTTAATTGAGATTTATACAGATAAGGGCAAACTTGTTTTTAGTGGACGAACTGATGAAAACGGAGATATCACTATTCAAGAACTAGTTTATGGAAAATATTGTCTATATGAGACAGAAGCACCAGAGGGTTATGTTCTTAATGAAGAACCACTTTGTTTTGAAATTACAAAAGATGGAGAAATCATTAAAGCAAAAATGAAAGATGAAAGAATAAAAGGAAATATGAAATTTTATAAAACCGATGAGAATGGCAATCCTTTAAAAGGAGTAACTATCCAATTGTCTAAAGAAGATGGAACAGAAATAGGTGAGTATATCACGGATGAAAATGGCATCGTATATGTTGAAAATTTAGAATACGGAAATTACTTTATTACAGAAATTGCCACGATTGAAGGATACGATTTAAGTGATGAAATTATTTCTTTTTCAATAAAAGATAATGAAGTTACTTTAGAACTTAATATGGTTAATGTTCATCTTCCACAAACTGGATTAAAAGATTATGAAAAGATGATTGGCAATATGTTACTTTTAATTGGTAGCATTTTATTGCTTATTACTATGAAAAAGAAAATTAAAAAAACAAATTAATAAATCAAAAAAAGGACTTTCTTTTCTGATTTAGAAGATTAGAAAGTCTTTTTTTCTATTTTTATAAAAAGGGGGGGATTTATATGTATGAAAATAATATTAAAATAAGTGGTCGAATATCAAGTATTTCAGATATACACACAACTTCAAGTGGAAAGGAATTCTGTTATATAAATATTGCTCAAAATGGTAGAGATAATAAAGGAAGATTTTATTCTGTTTATTTATCTGATAAACAATTAGAAGATTTTCAAAATCGAAACTATAAGATTGGAGATCCTATTCGTTTGGTAGGAAGATTAGATTTTTATCAAAAAGATGGAAGAAATAATTATCAAATTAGACCTTATGAATTTTTAGATATAGAAAGTAGTAAGGAATCAGATATTACTGACACAGAACAAAATTTAGAATTATAAGGAGGCATTATGAAATATTTTATAACAGATACGAAAAGCAAAGAAGAAAAATATTCATGGAATAAATTAGGAATTTATTGTTATGATTTAAGATACTTAGATGATCATTGGACTGAAATTTACTCTATTGAGAACTTAGTTATTGTAAATCATTATGGTTGCTTATTAACCAATGAAGAAATTAAACTAGGAAAAGAGTATCCAAATGATTTTATGCTATTTGAAGAATTTAAAAAAAATAATGAAGAAGTAAAAAGTATTGAAGAATTAAATAAATCTATTGAAGATTATGGAGTAATCGATTTATCAAATGAAGAAATGATTGATTATGAGTTATTAGTAAGAATGAAATTAACTAAAAAAGATTTTAAATTAATCAAAAAGAAATCATTAAAAGCTCAAGAAAAATATATTTGTAATTATTATCATTCTAATGCAGACTTTGTGTTAATTCATAAGTATGATAGTGTTTACCAAATTATACATTTATTAAGGAATACTTATGCTTAGAAAAGGTGAAATTTTTTTAGGAAAAGACCATCAAAAGTATGTGTTTTTAGGATATCAAACAAAGAATAGAGTTTATTGTTTAGGAAAAAGTTTCTCTCATAATAATGAAATATTAGTTTTAGATACAAAATATATATTACAAGAATTAGAGGAAAAAGATGAGACTATAAAAACCATGCCCTGGTTATATGAAGATTTAGAAGAATACAAAAATTCTACTTTAGAAGATAAATTAGATACTTTTTTTGCAAATTTAAATCAAGAGTATAGTCAAAGAAAAGAGGAAACTGAAGAAATCTTTCATTTTAAAAAGATCAAAGGACTTGTAAGGGGGCAAGTTTCATATCAAAAGGAAGAAACTTTTGATGTGATAGGGTTTATTGTAGAATCAGAAATTTATAAAAAGAATAAAAAGGTTAAAAATTGTAATGGGTTTATTTCAATTTATCATTCAAAGTGTGATTTATTAGCACCAATGAATTTTCTTGAAGAAGAAAATAAGATGAAATTTTATAATGGTGAGAATTATGTATTAGTAAAAGAAATTATAAAAAGTGAGAAAGAAATTCTAAAATATATAATAGAAAATCATTATAGCAATTATTTTATGAATGCTGTTCCAATTAAGGAAAAAGTACTATAGATAAGGGGGTTAGATAAAATGAAATTTAAATTATTAGCAGAAGGAATTGAAAAACTAGAGGGTGGTACGTATAGTATTGAAAAAATCTTAGAAGTAATACAAAATATTACAGGTTGGGCAATTCGTGTAGGTATTGCACTTGCAGGGTTATCACTCGTGATAGGCTTTGTTTGGTATACAGTCGTTGATGTAGATCAAAAAGCTAGGGTAAAACAACGTATTATACAAACTCTTCTAGGAATTATGGGAATTATATTAGCAGTCTCTTTGGTTAATATTATTATTGATTTATTTTAGGAGTTTTTATGATATTAAAAGCAATTGATTTATTAAGAGAACTCGGCTGGGGTGTAGTAAGTTTAATTTATAATTTTATAGATACCATTTATGATGTGATTTTAAAAATTGATGAACTAGATATTATAGGGACAATGTCTGGAAATAATATGTTCAAAAATTTTCATTCTTCCATTGTAGTAATTGCACTTACAGTTTTTGCACTTTTTGTCACATGGCAATTTGTAAAAAAAATTATTGAACCAGATGAAGGAGCTAGTTTTAGTCAAATTCTGTATGAAAGCTTTAAATGTGGAATTTTAGTTTTACTTTCTACTTTTTTATTTATACAAATTACTACATTTTCTATTCAATTATCTGGTTTTGTTGGCAATTTTATTCAAAATCAAGAAAATACATCTTTGGGTACTTCACTTTTAACTAACTATATTCAATTTTCTAATGGTTACAAAAATAGTGAAACCTTTGAAAATGATAATTATGAGAATATGTTAAAAGATGGAAGTTATGGTGCTGATCAACATTATAACGATAAGTATGTCAAGAAAGACCATTGGATACGATCCGATGAAAGAGATTATAAATATGATATTAATTGGATTATGGCTTGTTTATGTGGCGGTTTCTTTCTTTATGCTTTAGTTTTTGCCTCGATTATGCTCGCCAAACGACAATTAGAATTTTTATTTTTATTTCTAATTTCACCAATAGTCTTTGCAACTAGTGTTTGCAACAAACAAAGAAGAAATGCTTTAGTAGAACAATTGGTTTCTTTAACAGTACAAGCAACCGCAGTTATGCTTATAATTGGAATTACCTCTTTACTTGCAGGTAGAATTAATGCTACTCACTTTTTCGATAATACATTTCAGAATATGATTACAAAATCTGTTTTGTATATGGGTAGTGCCATTTTTCTATTAAATGGTAGTCAAACAATCAATCGTTTTATTGGAAGTAATGTAAGTGCTAATTCTGGAAGAGAACAACTTATGTCTTTAATGGGTTTTGGAAGAATGGCTAAAGCAGGAGGACTTATGACCGCTGGAGTAGGACTTATGGGTGCAGGTGCAGTTACTAAAGGAGTAAATGCAGGAGTAAAAAAAACTGGAATTGCAAGAAAGTTTGGTGATGTTTCCAATCATTTATTAAGTACTATAGGAAGTGGTATTGCAGGGTTTGCCAATAATATTGCATATAGTAAATTGCCAGATGGATCAAAGATTTATAATTCAAGCGGGATAATAAATAAGGGAATACAAAATATAGGTTACTCTATTAAAGAACACGGATTAAATATGTCTTACAATGCAAATAAAAGAAATGCCAATTATGAAGGGCTAGGAATCAATAAAAAAATATCTTCGGGAACATCTATAGCAATGAAAGAAGGACTAAAAGTCGCATTAAATCAAGTACCAGCAATCAAACGAGTGAATTGGAATCCATATCTTTACAAAAAACAACAAAATATAACAGAGAATTTTTCTAAAAATAGAAAGGAGCTTTAATATGTATATTACTTTATCAAGTATAAAAAGAAGTTTTGGTTTTAATGGAATAGAGTTGAGTGATTTTTTTATAGGATTACCTACGATTATTATTTCACTAATTTTTTTATGTATTACTAGTTTTCCGTTTATAGGAATCTCAACATTTATTATGGGAGTATTTTTATTATTACCAGTAAAAGTAAGTCAAAAAAATCGAATGTACAAAGTATTATATTTAGTATTCAAATTCCTATTTTCAGAAAAAGAATTTACATTATTATAGAAGGGGGTAATTTTAGTGAAAAAAGAAGAAAAAGAGAAAAATATTCTTTTAAAACAAAAAGAATATATGAAACAGAAAAAATATATTACAAAAACAAGATTAAACAAAAAATATAAAACATCACAATCTTTTATGATTACTGAAAGTGTATCTGATAATGGTGTTATTCATTTAAAAAATGGAGAAGTTGCAAAGGTTTTATCGGTTCAAGCGATTGACTTATCACTTTCTAGTGAACAACAGTTAAAAAACTTTTTTGCTCAATTAAAATATCTTTATCAAATCGATAATTTAGATTTAAAAATTTATAAATTAGATGAACTAATTAACTTGAACATGAATAAAGATTTTTTGAAAGAAATGATGGAAAAATTCAAAGAAGATCCGAAACGATTAGAATTTTTAGAAGAAAGATACCATTTAATTGAAAAATTTGAAGAAGACAAAACTTGTGTATCTAACTATTATTTTGTAATCAATGCTACGGATGAAACAATATTAAATAAAATAGTAGAAGAAGTGTTACGTATCAGTTTTAGTATGTTGCCTAGATTGTATTTAGAAAGATTAGATAATAAATATGAAATCTATCATTTTTTAATGAATTTATATTATGGTGAGGCAGATATAAAAAAAATATTAGGTTATGATATAGTTGAAATTCTTTCACCACTTAATGTGACAGAACGAAGTAGTAGTATGAAAGTGGATAATGAAGAAATAGAATTATTGTCTATTAAGAGTGTTCCATTGTTTTTGGAAGGCTCTTTTTTTGAACAGATTTTTAATTTGCCAAACACTAGATGTTGCATTCACGTAAAAGATACGATTCAAACAGAAGATTTAATAAAAGTAATCGATAGTTCTTACCAATTTTTACTATCGGATCGTGCAACGACCAGAAAATTATCGGATGCGACAGAATTGGATCGGCTAAAAGACAATTACCAATTATTAATGAATGAATTAAAAAATGGTGATGAAAAAATAAAAGAAGTCAATTTCATTGCAATTATACAAGGAGATAAAAAACAAAGAGAAGAAATAAAAGAAGAATTAAAAAGATTATCTTCTCTCTATCAAATTAAAATAGATACTGCTAGATTGAGACAATATGAAACATGGCAAGCTTATGATTTATCAAGTAGTTCTTTACCAGATTATGGAGTGTATTTACCAACACTTACGTTATCAGCAGGTTTTCCTTTAACCGCAACTAAATTTAATGATGAGCGTGGAATTATGATGGGAGTAGATACGCATACGGCACTTCCAGTTTTTTTTGATATGTTTCATTTAGATCCTAGTAGAACAAGTCATAATATTTCTGTAGTCGCTTCCACTGGTGGTGGTAAAAGTTTTACATTAAAGAAAATTATTGTAAATGCTTTAAATCAATCAGGAACAAAAATTTTTATTTTTGATGCGGAGGCAGAATACAAGAAACTAGTAGAAAAAAATAATGGAGAATATATTGATTTATATTCCCGAGAAGGTGGAATAATTAACCCACTTCAAATACGTTTTTTACCTGTAGAAAATGAAGATAATGAGAATGATATAACAAATTGTCCTCTTGCCAAACATTTAGGATTTTTGGAAACATTTTATAAATGTGCATTTGAAGAAATGAGTGAAAAAGAACTTGTAGTTTTACTAGAAGAAACAGAAAAATTGTATGAAAATTTTGGAATTACGAAAAACTCTACAATATCAATGATTGAAAATTTGAAACCAAATGAATTTCCAATATTTAATGATTTAAAAAAATTAATTCAAGAAGATAAAACAAAAATTAAAGATAAACAAAAGCAAAAGATTATAGAAGAAGTGAATATTTTACTAGAGCGTTTTTTAGTTGGAACAGATTCTTTTCTATTTAATGATTATACAAATTTAGATTTAGAAAAAAGTGATTTAATTGGTTTTAATTTATTAGAATTACTTTTGAGTGACAATCAAAGACTAATTAATACACAAATGTTAAATATTCTAACCTTTTTAAATAATGCAATTGTTAAGAATAAAATAAGAAATGAAAAAGTAAAAAATAGTTTAGATAAAAAACATATTATGGTGGTTGTTGATGAATTTCATTTATTTATTGATGAAAATAATCCTGAAATTTTAAAAAACTTTAGTCAAATGGCAAGAAGACTTAGAAAATATTCTTCTTCCTTTGTTTGTGCAACACAGTCCATTCGAGATTTTATTGGAACTTCCAATGTTCTGAGACACGCTACAGCAATATTTAATAATTGCCAATACCAACTAACAGGAATGTTAAAGGAAGATGATTTAAGTGCCTATTTAGAATTATTCAAACAAAATCCATTAACAGAAACACAGAAAGATTTTTTAATCAAAGCAAAACAAGGACATTTTTTATTACATATCAATAGTAAAAATCGTGTGAGATTATGGGTGTGTGCCACTCCATTAGAAAGAGAATTAATGGGTGAGAATAATGAGTAAAACTATAGAAAGAGAGACTAATTTTGAAAAGAAATATTCTATTCGTAAAGAATTTAAAGATATTTGTAGAGAAGATTTTAATGATCCGACAGAGGAATTTACAGAGTTATTGTTTGATGTAGTACCTGATTCGATAATCGGAAATGAACTGAAAAAAATAAAAGGAATGAAAGTGAAAAAAGGAAAATATTATCTTGTAGAAAAAATAAATAAAGGTGGAAGATGAAAAAAATAATTGCATTAATCATTGGCATTCCAACTTTAATTATTGGGGTATTAGCAGTAATTGTTTTTTCAGCAATACTAATTGTCTTAGATTTTTTTGGAAGTTCTACTACCGATGGGTATGTTGAAAATAATAACATTTATGCAGATTCTTATAAACAAGTTTTGAATGAACATATTACCCAAAAACAAGATGGGTATGTATCGTTAGAAAGAATTTTGTATTTTTATCAAAGAAACGATCGACTGACATTTGAAAAAATCTATGAGCAAAATTTAGATACGGAACTTAAAAGAATGAAACCAATAAGTAGTGTTTGTAATTTTATGGAATACAAATATTTTACTGGTTGTGATCCAATAGAAATTAAAAATAGTGGACAGATAGATGATTACCAAGCAAAAATATTTTCCAAACCCATTGATTTTAGTAAAACAACAATTACATCGTTTTTTATGCAAGAACGCATTGTTTATGGAACATATAATGTCCATAAGGCATGGGACTTTGCTAGTCCTGCTGAAACAGAAGTTTATGCGGTATGTGATGGAACAATTAAGAAAGTTTCCTTTCCATATCAAGAAAATGTGATTGATGTTGCAGGCGGTTATGGAAATCATATTGTGTTAGAATGCACCAATGAAGACACAAAATATTATGTAACTTATGGGCATTTATTTCCAAAAAGTAACAAAGTGCAAGTAGGAGATACTGTGACACAAAATCAAGTAATTGCAACTGTTGGAACAACAGGATACTCCACAGGAAATCATTTGCATTTCCAAGTTCAGAAAGAAGATAATACTTACATTGATGGAATGAGTTTTATTAATTTTGTTGATACAAAAGATGAGGGATATCAATCAACAAATCCATTATTAGATCCTTCTAAAGGATTAGTAGAACATTAAATTTAAAAAAAATATTTGAGTTGCTGGCAAGAAAAAAATAATAAAGAAAATAGGTGGCATATTCGCCATCACTTTTCATAAATAAAAAGATAAATAGTGAAAGGAAATTATTTCTAGTTCGCCATCAAAAACAAAATGTTTTGAAGTCATTTTTGCAAGTGCAAAAATAGTAGACACCACGAGAAAGTGCTGATTTATCGTAGCAAATAAACGCGAGTGGTGTCCTTCCCTTATGCTCATTGATAAAACACTTAATAATGCGACAAAATTAAATGAAAAGTGATGGCGAACTAGAAAACAAATGGAGGAGGTATGTGTATGAAAATTGTAAGAGTAACTTTTCGTTTACCCTCAGAACTTTGGAGTAAATGTAGAATACTTGCTGAAGAAAACGATATAAGTTTAAATAAACAGTTTATTGAATTGATAAGGTTTGGCATTCAATCATTTTTAGAAAAAAGAACAGAATATCAAGAAAATGTGAGAGGAAAAAATCATGAAAGAAAATCAAATTAAAACTACCTTTCGGTTAAGTGAAACAAATAGTAATGCTTTAAAATATACTGCTAAGAAAAATCATATTACAGTAAATAAACTGATGAATGAAATTATTTCTTATCAAATGAAAGATTTAGAAAAAATTAATAACAAAGATAATATTAATCAAATTATGAATAAGTTAGAACAATTAGAAAAAAGTTTAATTGATTTACAAAAAAGTAATATTTTTCAAAAAGAATTATTAAAACAACTTTTTATCAATAGTGGTTTTCCGAAAAATCGAAATTCAAAAGAAGATCCAGTCTATCAAGAATTTATAAAACAAAAATATGACAAAAACACCGAGAATAATATTTAAATCAAAATATTTTTATGGCTATAATAATCCTGATAACATTGCAAAAAAGAATTTACCGAAAGAAGAATATTACAAAGAACAATTAACACAAAATATTTTGAATATGACTGACTATTATTCTGATAAAGAAAAAAGAGTAGTCAATATGATTTCCTATTATATGGGAAGTAGACAAGAAGAAAATGTAAATATGGTTTTAGAAAACGGAAAATATGCTACGGAAAAAGATGTAAAAAAATTAGAAAAAGACTTTATAAAAGCAATAGAAAATTCTAATTTATGGCAAGGAATTTTATCCTTTGATAATGATTGGTTAAATCAAAAAATTGAAATTAAAGAATTAGAGCAACTGATTGCAAAAGAAGTTTTACCTAAGTTTCTAAAGAAATGTGGTTTTGAAGATATGAAAAAAATGAGATACTGTTTTTCACTACATGGAAATACAGATAACATTCATATTCATTTAGCGTTTGTAGAACTTGCTCCAAATTATAAAAATAGAGATGGAAAGTTGATGTATAGAAGAAAAGGACAATTCACAGAAGAAGAAAAAAATTTTATTAAAAATGAAACTTTAATTGCAATTGAAAGAAAAACTTTGGTAACTCCAAAAATTATGGAATTAAATCAAGACATTGAACATTTAAAAACTTTTTTTAATCCAAAAGAAAAAAACTTTATTTTAAAAGATAGTAAGAATTTGTTGATGGAAGAAAAAATGTTTCAACTAGGATTACTGGTTCAACAATATCGTGGAATAAAAGAATCTAAAAAAGTAAAATATGGATCAATTAAAAATAATAAATTAGGAAAAGAAATAAAACTACTTACAAAAGATATTAAAGAATCTTTGTTTCAAGATAAAACTTCTGAACTTTATCATAAACAACTAGAGGTAAAGGAAAGTTTAAAGAAATTAAATGATCTATATCAAAAGTTAAATGAAGACAATCATATTGAAACAAAAGTTAAAAATAATGAATTAATTCTTACAAAGGAAAAATATATTGATAATTATATAATGAATGCAATTATCAATCATGCTCTTTTTCGTACAAATCAAGTTCAAAATGTCGTAAAAACAAAAGATACCAAAGAAAGAATTACTTTAGATGATTTACTACAAGAAGTTGCTTTTCAAAATTCAAAAAAGTTTTCGCAAACCAATTATAAAGTACAAATACTTAATAATTATTTTTATAATTCAGATAGGAAAAGTCGTTACAGATTAAATTATGAAATGCAAAGGGCTGTAAAACATATAAATAATGAAATGGAGCAAAGTGCAAAAGATTTCCACGAGTTATTTGAAAACGATAGTCCTAAAAAAACTTCTATAAATATTTAAATAGTGTTCAATGTTATTTAAAGTTTAAAACGAATTATCACTAAAGTTGTTTTAATGATAAAAGAGAGGTAGAGAAGTGTTAGATAAAATATTGATTATAATGTTTATTAGTTTTCTAATTCTATCTTTCGTTCTTATATTATATTGTGCGTGCAAGGTATCAAGTATATGTTCAAGAATAGAAGAATTGGAAAAAAATGTAGAAAATAATAGAAAAAATGTAAAGGGGGATTGAAAATATGGAACAATTATTAAAAGAATACAAAACATTGCCTAATGATGTTAAGGAGCATTTAGTAGATATGAGTTGCTTTAAAACTTGTTATGATAGAGATGAGAATATTTCTGATGATATGGTTGTTTTGATAACAAGTCTTGCAAAAGAATGCTGGTTAGATGATGAGTACGGTAAAGCAAGTGCAGATTATTATGCAGAGTATCTTTTGGATGCAGTTTATGATTATCATGCAACAAAAAAGCAAATAGAGAATTTAGAGTCTTATGATATTGTTGAAAAATTTAATAATGAAGCAAGTGCAGGAGAACTTTTAAAATTTGATATAAGTGACAAAGAATATTTATGTACAACTACTGATAATAATAAATATTATGCTACGGAAGATGGTTTATATGTAGTTAATAGTCGAGATATTGTAATTCAAGAACCACATCCAATGGAAGATGATCTGGATATTATATTTTCTTTATTAAATGAAAATAAAATTTCATATATGCCTTTATCTACTCATTATCATATAAGATGTATGATAAAAGATGATATAATGGGCAATACAGAACTTGAAAAAAAATACCAAAAAGGTATAAACAATTATAAAAATTACTGTAGAGAAAGATTTATTACAAGTAAAGACATTCAAAGAGTAGTTGGTGAAAATAAGGATATGGATATTTTTGAAGAGGATAATTTATATTCGGAAAAGAATAAATTATTTAGGTTAAAAGAAGTTAGGAGTAGACTAACAGAAAAAGACATAAATAAATATTCCTATGTTGCTTCACTTGATAATGGAATAGATTATTACTTATGCGAAGATAAATATGTTGCTATAGACAAAAATTTTGTTATGAAAGAATTTAAAAATAAAGATTTACTTTTACTAGATGAATTAAAAGGAATACATAAATTTGCATATTTAAGTGAGAGTGAATCCAAAAAAATTGCAAATAGTATTACAAAACAATATTTCAAAAATGGTTTTAATAAAAAATGGTCTATACCAAATTTAGAAAATTATTTACAATATGAAAATAATAAGGAACTGAATTCGTTTAAAAGTCAGTTTGTAATGTCAGAAATAACGAGAGAAATTTCACGTATAAATAATCAAAAGAATATTCAAAAAAAAGTAAAAAATGATTATTCATTGCATGATAAAAATATCGAGATGTAAGGGGGTTAGATAATATGGATTTTTTAAAGTTAAATAGTGAGTTTCAAAATTTACAAAAACAATTAGAAGAAAGTATAGTATTACAAAAGAAAGTAAAACAATTTATTAAAAAATTAGAAAAAGAAATTGAAAAATTAAATCAAAAGCAAAATACAGAAAAAGATATCTTAGAAAAAGCAATTATAGAGTATAAAATGGAATTTTTAAAGAAACAAAAAAATGATTTAGATACAATAATTGTTATAAAAGAGAGTTAAAATATGTCAGTAAAAATAATTATAATTATTTTTTTATCTATAATTATGGTATTAGTGCTATATATGGAACCATTTTTAATAAAAATTCGATTAAAAAATAATAATGAACATGGATCTGCTAGATGGTCAACCAAAAGAGAAATCAAAAGGAATTTTACAAAAGAAAATTTAAATCATATTAATAAAGTTGGGTTTCCAATTTATTTTGATAAAAATTTAAAATATGTTTGGTTTGATAATGAAACTCCACATTGGTGTTATCTTGGTAGTAGTGGAAGTGGTAAATCCTCAACGAGTGTATTGCCACTTTGCTCTTTTATTGCAAATGCAAAAATACATAGATCTGTATTTATTACAGATCCAAAAGCAGAAATTTTCACAAAAACAAGTAAAATGTTTAAAGAAAAAGGATATGAAGTAATTACTATTGATTTTAGAACTCCTGAAAAGTCAAACAAAATTAATTTGCTTGAGCCATGTATTATAGAATATGAACAGTACATGAGTTATGAAAAACAAGCTAATAATATGGAAGTAGAGTTAAATAAAATGAAAAAAAGACTTTCTATACTGGAACAAGAAATACAACTTTTGAAAGAAAATAATGATCAAGAGGAAGAAATATTGTCATTATTAAAAAAGAAATTGCATAAATTGGAAAAAAGTATAGAACAGAAAAAAAGAGAAAAAATGGATTTTGAAAATGATTCTATGTTTCATTATGCAGAATGTAATCGACTTATTACTTCTATAAGTGGAATGATAATGAATGAAAAAAACGCAAGAGATCCATTTTGGAATAATTCAGCAAGAAGTTTACTAGAAGGAATTATTGGATTATTTTTAGAAGATTATAAAGATAAGAAAATAACAAGAAATCAAATTACACTTTCTTCTATAAAAAAATTTCAAAATAGTTCTATGACAGAAGAAAATGCCGAAATATTAAAAGATTATATTAATGAAAAACCTTATGGATCTAAAAGTAAAGATAGCTTAGTATCTATTTTATCAAGTAGCGAAAATACTTATAAATCGATTACAAGTGTATTTAATGAAAGAATGTCTTTGTTTGATGATGTAAATGTGGAAAATATTATTTCTTCTTCTGATTTTCCTTTAGATATATTAGGAAGAAAACCTACGGCAATGTATATTATTGTACCAGATGAAGAAAAGATGTATTACAATCTAATTACTATTATAGTGGGACTTTTATATCGTGAGGTAACAAAATATGCAAACCAACAAGAAAATAAAAAAGTAAAAGTGGAAATAGATTGGATACTTGATGAGTTTGCAAATTGCCCACCACTTCCTGATATGGAAACCATTATTTCAGTAGCGCGTTCCAGAGGATTACGTTTTCATTTATACATTCAATCTTTTGCTCAACTTAATAATGTTTATGGAAGAGATGTTGCTCAAACAATTCTTGATAACTGTGGACTTGCCTATTTAAAAACTAATACTCAAGAAACAGCAGAGGCAATAAGTAAATTACTGGGTGTTCAAACTTTAGAAGTGAATTCCATTAATTACTCTATCAATTCATTACAAAATAATGGAAGTAAAAGTTCTAGTTTAATTGGCAGACCACTTCTTACGGCAGATGAAATAAAACAATTGCATTATAAAACAATTCTGTTTCCTATAATAGGACATCCTATTTTTCGCGATACAGTTTTTTATAAGAAATTTAAAATTTTTAAAGAGGGTAAAATAGAACGTAATACTAGGCATTTACAGAAATTAACAAGTACCTATTATACTGTAGAAGATATTAGCAGTCAAAGAATTAAAGATGTGGATAATGAAGATAAAGAAATGGTAAATCAAAAAGAAAAACTTGATATACTAGTTGAAACTCTAAAAATCGAGCTAAACTCAGTAAAACATAATGTTGAATTTTTAACGGAAAATGATAAAGTGATTTGTTTGATAGGTTTTTATAATTCCTTATCACAAATAAAACTTGGAAATATATTATCTAAAATTGATGGAACAAAATATATATTTACATTGAATGCCGAAGAAAATCCAAAATCAAAATATGAACAAGAATTGGAAATAATGATAAAAGAAAATAACGAGGGGGAATAAATATGTACATTAAAAATTTTGGAAAAATTATAAAGTATGAAAGAAAATGCTGGGGTATGAGTAAACGTAGACTTGCTTTTTTAAGTCACTGTGAAGTAGAACTGATAGAAGATATAGAATCTGGAAATGAAAAAAATCCAGATTTTTTTGTGATGTTAAATATTTGTGAAGTATTAGAAATTAGTATATTTAATTTGATGAAGAAAAGAAAGAAATAAAACATGAAAAAGAAAACAGTAATTTTAATTATATTGGGGATATTGGGTATTTTAATTGGAAGTTTTTTTGTAATTCATAGTTTTTATTTAGATCAAAAAGTAAAACAAGAAGATGTAGAAGAAATAGACAATTTTTTTGAGACTTTTACAGATAATGAAGAAGAAAATTTAAACGAAAATAGTGAAACACAAGTATCAAAAACAAAAGCAGAGATTTCTACAAATTATATTGCTGTAATAGAAATTCCAAAAATAAATTTAAAAACAGGAGTTGTTTGGAGTAATAAAAGTTTTAGTACTATGAATCGAAATGTTAGTATTTATCCTACTTCTGTTTTACCAGATAAAGTAGGAAATTTAATTTTATTTGCTCACTCTGGTACTACAAGAGTAGGGTATTTTCACAACATTAATAAGTTACAAGAGAAAGATCCTATTTACTTATATTATAATCATCAGACATATATCTACAAGGTAGTAGAAATATGGGAAGTGTCTGCCGCAAATTATACACCGTTAAAACAAACAGAGGAAAAAGTAATAACTTTAATTACCTGTAAAAGAGGAAATAACAAAAAAAGAATTGTAATAAGAGGGGAGTTGATAGATAGTGCAAAATAAAATTTTATTAAATAGTAAAGAATTTCTAAAGTTTATAAAGTTTGCCTCACAGTTTTATAAAGCTAATTATTATAATATTGAAAATGTTCTTTATCTTTATAATGAATGTCCACATGGTCGAGCTTTTGGAACTTATGATGATTGGAATATGGTAGGAAGAAGAATTATTGCAAATAAACATGGCTATCGATTGTTAAATAAAGAAAATTGGCGAGTTATAGTTTTTGATATTTCGCAAACATGGGGCAGAAAAATTCTTTTTAATCAGTTTGATAAAGAAAAAGCACCTATTATTTTAGAATCTTTGCAAAATACACATCAATTAGAAAAAGAAAACAATATAACCTCAGAGGATACTTCAAAGCAATTTTTTGAAACAATCAGAAAAATAGTTTTAAAAAAGATGAAAGAAAGCGATGATAATTTTAATGAAACAGATCAAAATTTCATATCCACATTATCATCATTATTTGTTCTTAATAAATGTAATTACAATATTAACAATTACTATCAAGAAAATTTATTTGATGAATTAAAAAATCCAAATTATTTAGAATTGTTAGATATTTCTTATGATACTTATCGAAATTTAATGTTTGAAATTAAGGCATTAGAAAAAGAAATAAAAAAAGAAAAAGTTACTATTGAGGAAACAGTAGAAACAGAGAAAAATTTAGAAATAGAAACGAGAGAACTAAAGGAAGAAATAGCAGAGAAAATTACTGAGCAAAGAATAGATAACGAAGAATTAACGAATGAGCTTTCCGATTTTGTAAATGAGGAAGATAATCAACAAGAAGTACAAGAGGAACCTTTAACACAAAGTTATCAACAACAGTTTGATTTATTTAATAACACGGTTACTGAAATAAAAGAAGAAAAGTTAAATAATGAGGAAACAAAGATGGAAGATACTAACAAAAAACAAGATTATTATTATAGAACAGTAGAACAAACTTTAATTCCTACTTCTAATGGTATGACTTTGTCTGAAAAAAAATACAAGTATTATGACTTTAACGGTAACGAGATAAAAGATTACGAGGAGAAACATTCCAAACAAGATTATCATTTTGAAACAGATATTGATTATGGTGGATCTAAGACAAAATTTTTAAATAATGTAAATGCAGTTAATTTATTGAAAACTTTGGAAAAAGAGAATAGAAGTGCTACGAAAGAAGAACAAGATGTTTTAGCAAAATATACTGGTTGGGGTGGTATTCCTGAGGCATTTGATGAGAGAAAAGAAAATTGGATTAATGAATATCAACAACTGAAAGATATTCTGACACCAGATGAATATGAAAAAGCTAGAGAATCTACTTTAACAGCCTTTTATACACCCAATATTGTTATAAAATCAATATGGAATATTTTAGAAAGAATGGGTTTTCGTAAAGGAAACATTTTAGAACCATCTATGGGAATAGGAAACTTTTTTGGAAATATTCCAAAAAATATGGAAAATTCTAAACTATACGGAGTAGAACTAGATAGTATAAGTGGACAAATTGCCAAAAAATTATATCCAAATGCGGATATACAAATAAAAGGATACGAAGAAACTAATTTTCAAGATAATTTTTTCGATTTGATTATAAGCAATGTACCTTTTGGTAGTATTCCTATTTATGATAATAACTATAAAGAAAATAATTTATATATTCATGATTATTTTTTTAAAAAGTCTTTAGATAAAGTTCGTGCTGGAGGCATTATTGCATTTATCACTTCTACAGGAACATTAGACAAACAAGATAACCGTTTTAGAAAATATATTGCAGAACGTGCAGATTTAATTGGTGCTTTTCGATTACCTTATGATGTCTTCAAGAAAATTGGAAACACGAAAGTTACTTCAGATGTTATTTTTTTAAAAAAGAAAGATAAGTTAGAAATAAATGCAAATCCAAATTGGTTAGAGATTGGTAAAACGGAGGATGGAATTCCAATCAATAACTATTATCTTGAAAATCCTGATATGCTTTTAGGGAAAATGGATTATGATTATATGTATGGAAATGATCAATTTACGGTGCTAAAGTCATTGGAAAATAAAGAATTAAAAGATTTATTGCATAATATTGAAGAGAAATTTGCTAAGGATATTTATCACGAAATAGAAGAAACGAAAGACATTCAAGAAGAAATTTTACCAGCTATGCCAAATGTAAAAAACAATGCGTTTATTATAATAAATGACAAAATTTATCAACGAAATGATTCTGTGATGATACCTTTGAAAAATCAAGATGGAAAAAGTTGTGAACGAATTACAGGAATGATTCAGATTCGAGATTGTTTAAAAAAAGTTTTTGATATTCAATTAAAAAATGGCATTGATGAAGATTTACAGCAAGAACAAAATAAATTGAATAAAATTTATGATCAATTTGTAAAAAAATACGGTAATTTAAATGATTCAGCAAATAGAAAAGTTTTTTCAGAAGATCCAGATTATTGTTTATTGACTTCTATTGAGGAAGAATATAAAGAAGGAGATATCAAAAAGTTTAGAAAAGGTATAGTATTTTCTCAAAGAACGATAAGACCTATGAATTTAGAATTAAAGGCAGAAACAAGTATTGAGGCACTTACTATATCTTTAAATGAGAAAGGAAATGTAGATATTCCTTTTATATCTAACTTACTAAAGAAAAGCGAAAAAGAAGTTTTAGAAGAGTTAAATGGATTGATATTTAAAGAACCAATTTTGTCACAGGATAGGGAAAAAGACTATTGGGTTACTTCAGCAGAGTATTTGAGTGGAAATGTTAGAGAAAAATTACAACAAGCAGAATCATTAAATCAAGATGGTATGTATGATAAAAATATTGAAGCATTAAAAAGAGTACAACCAGAAGAAATAAAAGCAGAGGATATTGATATATCACTTGGTGCAGTATGGATACCGCCCAATATTATCAAAAAATTTTGTGTGGATTTGGTAGATATTCCTTATCAATACGAAGATAAACTACACATAGACTATGTTCCAGAAATTAATGGTTGGTTAATGCAAAGATCAGGAGTACGTTTTGATTATGGAAATACAAAAAACACAAAAACTTGGGGAACAAAACGAGCAGATGCCTTGACTTTAATTAAATCTTCATTAAATCTAAAAACAATATCTATATTTGATAAAGATCAAGATGACAAGGAAATTTTCAATGCAAAGGAGACAGCAATTGCAAGAGAAAAACAAAATGAAATTAAAGAAGAATTTAAAAATTGGGTAAATACTCATGAAAACATAAGAAAAGAGTTAGTAAAAATGTATAATGAAAAGTTTAATTCCATTCGATTAAGAGAATATGATGGTTTAAATTTAGAATTTAAAGGAATGTCAACTTCTATTCAATTAAAGGAACATCAAAAAAATGCCGTTGCACGTATTCTTTTTGGTGGTAATACTTTGCTAGCACACTGCGTAGGAGCAGGAAAAACGTTTGAAATGGTGGCAGCAGCGATGGAACTAAAAAGATTAGGAATTGCACACAAGCCTATGTTTGTTGTTCCAAATCATTTAACAGAACAATGGGGATCTGAATTTTTGAAGTTGTATCCAAATGCTAACATATTAGTTGCAACAAAAAAGGATTTTGAAAAAGAAAAGAGAAAAAGATTTATGTCACGAATTGCAACAGGTGAATGGGATGCAGTTATTGTTGGACATAGTTCGTTTGGAAAAATTCCCGTTTCTAAGGAATTACAAATCAGTTTTATTAATGAAGAAATTGGAAATATTAGTATTGCAGTTGAACGAATTAAAGCAGAACATGGAGGAGATTTAAGTGTTAAAAAAATGGAAGCAATGCAAAAATCTTTATCCACTAATTTAAAAAAATTATTAGCAGAAGATACAAAAGATGATAGTGTGACTTTTGAAGAGTTAGGTGTTGATTATTTATTTGTTGATGAAGCTCATGAATTTAAAAATTTAGCATTATTTTCTAAAATGAATAATGTAAGTGGAGTAAGTTCTGTAGCAAGTCAAAAAGCAAGCGATTTGTATATGAAAATTCAATATTTGGATAGTTTAAAACCAAATAATTGTGTAGTCTTTGCAACTGGTACACCAATATCAAATTCTATGGCAGAACTGTATACAATGCAAAAATATTTACAGTTTAATACATTAAAAAAATTAGGACTAGATTATTTTGATAGCTGGGCGAGTGTTTTCGGACAAACAGTAACTACTTTAGAACTTGCACCAGATGGATCTGGTTTTAGAAATAAAACGCGATTTGCAAAATTTAATAATGTACCAGAGTTATTAAATCTCTTTAAAAGCATTGCAGATATAAAAACTTCAAAAGAATTAAATTTACCTGTTCCTAAATTGAAATTTAATCGTTATGAAAATGTAACTGCTCCAAAAAGCAAGGAACTTACTGATTATGTAGAAACACTAGTGCAACGTAGCGAGGATATTAAAAATAATCTTGTTAAACCTTATGAGGATAATATGCTTTTAGTAACTACTGATGGAAGAAAAGCAGCACTTGATTTAAGGCTTGTAGATGAAAATATGCCCGATTTACCAAACAGTAAAATAAACATAGCGGTAGATAACATCTTTAAAATTTATGATGAAACAAAAGCAAAAAGGTCTACTCAATTAGTTTTCTGTGATTTATCAGTACCAAAAAATGATGGGACTTTTAGTGTATATAATGACGTAAGAGATAAGTTAATCAATAAAGGTGTAAAGGAAGAAGAAATTGCTTTTATTCATGACGCTGATACAGAAACTAAAAAAGCAGAATTGTTTGAAGATGTGAGAAACGGAAAAGTGAGAATTTTAATGGGATCAACATCAAAAATGGGTGCGGGAGTGAATGTTCAAAATAAACTAATAGCATTACATCACTTAGACTGTCCGTGGAGACCAAGTGATATGGAACAACGCGAGGGAAGAATTTTAAGACAAGGAAATGAAAATGCAGAAGTACAGATTTTTCGTTATGTAACCGAGGCTAGTTTTGATGGATATTCCTATCAGATTTTAGAAACGAAAGAAAACTTTATCAATCCAATTATGACATCAGCAACTGCAAATCGAACAATGAGCGATATAGATGATAGTGCTTTATCCTATTCTGAAATTAAAGCAATAGCAACAGGAAACCGTGCAATTAAGAGAAAATTTCAAATTGAAAATGATTTAAAACAATTATCTTTACTTAAAGCACGTTATGATTCCTCTAAAAGAGAAATGGAAAATGACTTGGTAATTCACTTTCCAAGAGAATTGAAAGAAAGTGAAACTACAAAAGAAATGATTGAACAAGATTTGGAAAAGGTAACAGATACTTCTGGTGACAAATTTTCTATCGAGTTAATGGGAAAGCAATATAACCAAAGAACGGATGCTGGTGATAAACTTCTCGCTATATTTTCTATCTTAAAGCATGAAGAAAGAGTCGTTGGACATTTTAGTAATTTTGAAATTATTGGAAATAAAGATGAAGTTGCGGATTTACCGCATTTTTATTTGAAAGGGGCTTATTCATATCCAATAGAAGTGTCTTTCAACAGTCTAGGAAATATTATGAAATTTGAAAGTGCGGTAAAAGGAATACCTAATAGATATGAAACAGCTAAAGAAGAAGTGGAAAGAATCAACAAACAAATTGAAATGACAAAAGAGGAAATCAAGAAACCGTTTACTAGATTAGAAGAATTACAAAACCTCATAAAAGAAAAAGAAGAAGTTTATAAAGAACTAGGTATTAATGAGGAAGAAGAACAGATTCTTTGTGACACAAAAGAAACTAGCGAAACCCAAATGGAAATAACAATTTAATTTTTTTTAAAAAACACTTGATTTTTTGAAAGATTAGAGTGATTAATTGTTCAAACGAAAAAATCGTTTAAACATATTTGAACTAAGTTTAGCGAGAAGTGAAGTATTCACTTAATCAAGTATGTGCAGAAAAAAATAAAGTGTCTGAAAATCGCTAAAAAGGCACTTTAAGGGAGGAAAAGAAAATGAAAGAAAATATTAGTGAAAATGTAAAAAAAACATTAGAAAAATTTAATGAATTGGAAGATTTTGAAAAACTTTATTTAACAAGTATAATATTAAATCATCTTGATAATGGACTTATTAATGATGGCAATTATATGAATGAAGAAGAGGCGTATGAAAATAAAAAAGAAGTATTAACATCTTCCATATTATTGCTTGATGATCCTATGAAACTAGCAACAAATTTGCTTGTAGTGGGTGCAACTTTAGAAAAAATATCTATCAATCCAAACGGTGTTGATATTGAACCATATATTAATAATATTGAAAAATTACCAATAAAAGAATTCTATCAATTGTCTTATCAAGATAAAATTGATTATTTAGCAGAGATATTTTATGAAATATCCACGATCGCTGAGGTAGAACAATTAAAATTTGATTTTAATGCGTTAATTGGTAATTTACTAGATTATAGCAGAGAATTGTTTGGAAAAAATGAGACAAATCTTGAAACTTTATAATTATGCCGAGAAAATCTATTGACAATAGGTAATTGAAATTCGTAATGCTCAATGCAAAGCAAGAAAATTCTTTTTTTGCTATGCACATTTTATAAAAAGAATTACAATTAGGTTCCTGTTGTCAATAGAGGAATTGGAATAATTATTTGCAAAGATTACATAAAAACATAAAGGGGGTTGAAATTTATGAATGATAAAAGACAAGAAAAATATAATGCTACTATTTTAGAACATACTTATATGTTGGCAATGTTATCTCTTATAAGAGATACGATTACATCAAACGAATATAACGAATTAAAACGACAAATAAACGATGAATATTTAAAAAGTATTTATTTGTATGAACCGTTAGATTATATAGACTTTTTAAATTCCAAAAAAAATTTATTACTGGAGTTTCAATAATTAGAAAGAGGGTAAAATTGTGACAAATGAAAATGAATTAAAGCAAAAAGTTAAAATCGTATATGATAATATCAATAAATCAAAAGATTATGCAACGAATTGTACTCAAATGAAAATAAAAGTTTGTGCCTATGCAAGAGTAAGTACAGATAGTGAAGAACAAAAAACTAGTTATGAATCGCAAAAACAACACTATGAAGAATTGATTAAAGGAAATTCAAATTGGAAATTTGTTGGAATATATGCTGATGAGGGTATTAGTGGAACGCAAATGAAAAAAAGAGATGATTTTAATAGAATGTTGCAAGATGCTTTAAATGGAAAGATAGATATGATTATTGCAAAATCAATTTCAAGATTTGCAAGAAATACTGTAGATACATTGAATGTTGTAAGACTTTTAAGAAATCACAATGTAGATGTATATTTTGAAAAAGAAAATATTCATACAATGTCAATGACTAATGAACTCTTTTTGACTTTTTATAGTGCTTTTGCTCAGGGAGAAAGTGAGTCTATTTCTGAGAATTTGAAACGAGGTCTATCATATAAAATGGAACGTGGAGAAATGGTTGGACAACCTGCTCCATTTGGTTATGATTATGATAGAGAACAAAAAATAATTACTATAAATAAGAAACAAGCAGTTATTGTAAAAAGAATTTTTGAAGAATATGCAAGTGGAAAAGGGATTTTATCTATTGCAAGAGACTTGAATTCTGATGGAATTTTAAGTGCTACAAAACGTAAATGGGTGCCAGAAAGTATTAGAAAAATTTTAAATAATGAGAAATATATTGGGGACTTGTGTACAGGAAAAACATTTGTCGTAAATGTAATAGAGCATAAAAAGAAAAGAAATGATGGAGAGCAAAAGAAATATTATACAGAAAACCATCATGAGGCGATTATTTCAAGAGAACTTTGGGATAAAGCACATGAGATTTATAAAAAACGTAGTGATATTCCCCAAAAACATCGTGATAAATATAGTCGTAGATATGCTTTTAGTAGCAAGATTTATTGTGGCTTTTGTGGAGAAAGATTTGTAAGGAAATCTTATTTAAAAGATAAAAAAGATCCAAACACTAGAGTTGCGATTTGGGGTTGCAGAAGTCATAATCATTCTTTACCATGTGAGAATCATATTACATATAGAGAAGAAGAATTAAAAACTATGTTTTTAATCACTTTTAATGAAATGTTTAGAGATTACGAACAATATTTTGACGCATTCTTAAAGAAAATAGATATTGTACTTAACAAAGAAAATATTTTAGGAGAACTAGATAGTTTACAAAAAGAAAAAAACAGCTTATTAGGTAAACAATCTAAATTACTTGATTTATTTATAAATCAAAATATTTCAAAAGATGTACTAAATGAAAAAGTTTCTTCTATGAAATCCGAATTGGCTTTAATAGAAGAAAAAATTAAAAAATGTGAAGATAGCAAAGCATTACGTTCAAAAAAAGTAGAACAAATAGAAAATATTAAAAACATCTTAAAAGCAAATCCAAAATTAGATAAATTTGATGATAAAGTTTTTGAAAGTATTGTTGATAAGATTATTATAGGTGAAGTAGAAGAAGATGGAACTTTCAATTATAAGGCCATTAAATTTCTTTTAAAAACTGGTGAGGTAATCAGTAATAGTGGTAGAATCGATAAATTATTAAAAGAAGTAACAGAAAAAAGTCAGAGTTCAATAAATGTCACTGTCAGAAAAGTTGACAATGATAAATCTTCAGGAATAACTGCATATCTTCAATGTGAGCGATTATGGATATGCAACCAGTGGAAATAGTGCATCTGAAGAAACAAATAGAGCAGGATGTTTAGCAAAAGAAATATGGAGTTGGATGTCAGGTTCATGG
>CANPWX010000003.1 GCA_947585065.1 uncultured Bacilli bacterium
TATGAAGAGTTTGCAAAGGAATCCGATATTGTAAAAATGCAAGCTGTTGATATCCACTTTTGGTTAATGAAAGATATTTTACAAAAAGCCGATCGAATGACAATGGCAAATTCTATTGAAGGTCGCGTTCCTTTCATTGATAAAGAAATCTACAAAGTAGCAAGTGGACTCCCTTTCTCCTATAAAGTAACCAAAGAAATCATGAAAAAATTAACCGAGCAACAAACCACACCAAATAAAATAGGAGTATGTAAAAAACTAACAGAAAAAGAAATACAAGGAGATATTTTAGTATTAGATGGCATTCAAGATCCGGGAAATTTAGGAACAATTTTAAGAAGTGCAATGGCCTTTAATATGAAAAATGTGGTATTAAGTCCAACTTGTGTCGATCTTTATAATCCAAAAGTAATACGAAGTACAGAAGGTATTTTTATTCCTTTAAATATCATACGTACAGATTTAGTCCCATTTATTACAAAGTTAAAAAAGGAAAAAAATTACTTTGTCATCGGTGCAGACATGAGAGGAAAAGAGATTAGAAAAATGAAAAATTCACCCATGATTCTAGTAATAGGAAGTGAAGGGAAGGGAATTAGCCCAGAAGTACGCACGACAATTGATGAATATGAACGAATTCCCATGAACAATGCGTGCGAATCTTTAAATGCTGCAGTAAGTGCCTCTATTCTTTTATATGAAAGAAGTAAAAGACTATGATTTATTTTGGATATACAACTATGTCACATGGACTCAAAGGAGAACTAAAACTATATACAAATTTTTCCTTAAAAGAAAAAGTTTTAAAAACAGGCTTTCCTGTATATATAGAAAATCAAAAGCATATCATTACGACTGTCCGTCATCATAAAGATTATGAATTAGTGACCTTTGATAAAATAACAGACATTAATGCTGTAGAACATCTTCGCCATAAAGAAATTTATGTTTTAAAAGAAGATTTAAAAGAAGATTTAATTTTAGAAGAACTCATTGGATATGAAGTGAGAGAAAAAGAAGAAAGTCTTGGAAAAATAAAAAATATTTTGTATAATAAAAGTGGTATGTTACTAGAAGTAGAAAAAAACAAAAAATTTTTCATACCATATCAAGAAAATTTTATAAAATCAATTAATGAAACAAATCATATAGTTTATGTAAATAATGTAAAAGGAGTTTTAGATTCCTTGTAGTTTGGGGGTATCTTATGCAAATTGATATTTTAACACTTTTTCCACATATGTTTGATGGATTTTTAGAAGAATCAATTATAAAACGTGCCATAGAAAAAGGATTAGTCAAAATAAATATTATCGATTTTCGCGAATTTTCGACATTAAATAATCATCAAGTAGACGATACACCATATGGTGGAGGTGCTGGTATGGTATTACGATGTGAACCATTAGTCGCGGCTATAGAATCGGTAAGAAAAGAAGATACTTTAGTATGTCTTATGTGTCCTCAAGGAAAAAAATATACCGAAAAAAAAGCAATGGATCTTGCTACTAAAAAACATATTGTCCTTGTCTGTGGGCATTACGAAGGATTTGATGAACGCATACGTTCCTTTGTAGATGAAGAAATATCAATAGGAGACTATATATTAACAGGTGGGGAGATACCAGCAATGGCAATCAGTGATTCGGTAATTCGTTTACTTCCAGGAGTCATTCGTGAAGAATCGCGATCATTTGACTCATTTATGAATGGGCTATTAGATTATCCAACCTATACAAAGCCAAGAGAGTTTCGAGGATTAGAAGTCCCAGAAATTCTACTCAGTGGCGACCATAAAAAAATCGAAGAATGGCGAGAAAAAGAAGCTGAGAAAAAAACGAAAGAAAAAAGAAAAGATTTGCTATAGGAAGGTGTATCTCATGGAAAAATACCAAATAGATAAAAACAAAAAAGCCAAAAAAATTACCAAAAAAGATTGGATGGTAGAAGGAATTCATCTAAATCCTAAAATCAAAGAAAGAGAGCGTTTAATTAAAGTAGAAGAAATAACTGTAGTAAATAAAAACTTAAAAGAAAAAGTTTTAAAAATGCAGTTTTCAGTCGCGTTTAAACGATTATTAAAGCAGGTAATGAATGTATCAGAAAGTGAAAATCCAAGTGATGGAGATATCAAACTGGCTTTATCAGAAGTAGAAAGAATGAAACAAATTTTAAAAGAAAAATATAAAAAAGAATTAAGCCATCAAGAGTATCATACCATGTGGCGAAAAGCAGAAATACTAGAAGAAGATTTAAAAAGAAAAATAATATATCAAGAACAAAGAAAAGAATTTTTAAATCAAATATACAGGGAGGAAGAAAGGGGAAGAAGTAGGTGAAAGTATTTGATTTTGACAATACGATTTACAAAGGAGAAAGTACATTTGACTTTGCCATTTATGTAATGAAAAGAAAAAAATCCTTACTACGTTACATACCAAGAATAGTTTGGATTTTACTTTTATATAAAATATGTAAAATGAATATTGAAGAATTTACAGAAAGATTAGAAAAAAATTCCAAATTATTTTTAGAAAATGAAGAATTAATAACATCTCTAGTCCCAGAGTTCTGGCTAGATAATATTGAAAAATTATATCCTAATATGTTAAAGAAAATTCAAAAAGAGGATATTATTATTACAACCAGTCCAAAATTTTTAATAGATGGAGTAAGAGATCTTTTAAATACAGAAAAAATATTAACAACAGAATTAGACTTAAAATCAGGAAAAATTAAATATTTAAACTTTCAAGAAAATAAAGTAAAAAGTTTTGAAAAAAAATATAAAGGTGAGAAAATAGAAGCATTATATACAGACTCTTATAATGATACACCTTTGATGGAGATTGCAAAATCGGTTTATATTGTCAAAAATGGAATACCAAGAAAAATAAAATAGATAAGGTGACGTGATCGTATGTATGTAGAAGTATTAGTAGAAATACAAAATAAACAAGTGGATAAAACTTTTACATATAAAGTAAAGGAAGAACAACAAGAAAATGTGAAAATTGGTTGTCGAGTTCTCGTACCTTTTGGAAAAATGATTATAGAAGGATATGTTTTAAATATTTTAAAAGAAACAGAAAGAGATGCCAAAGAAATCATTGAAGTTTTAGATGAAGAACCAGTATTAAATGAAGAAATGCTCACGTTAGGAAAAGAACTAAAAGAATTAACTTTATGTAGTTTAAGTGCTTGTTACTCAGCTATGCTTCCAAAAGCTTTGAAAGCAAGTCATAAATCCAAAGTAAATAAAAAATTAGAAAGTTATTTAAAACTATGTGTCTCATTTGAAACGGCCTACCAATGTTGTAAAAGTGCCAGTCAAAAAGATGTCATTCATTTATTTGAACAAGAAAATGTTCTGTTAAAAAAGAAAGCAAATTTAGTCAGTGCATCGGCGACAAAAACATTAATAAAAAATAAAATAATTGAAGAAATCACCAGTGAAGTATATCGTTATCAAATAAAAAATACGAATCAAGAAGAAAAATGTTCTTTAAATGAAGAGCAAACAAAAGCTGTGAATGAAATAGAAAAGGGACTAAACACATCCAATATTTATTTGCTTCATGGTGTGACAGGTTCAGGTAAAACCGAGGTTTATTTAGAACTGATTGAACAAGTAATAAAACAAGAAAAACAAGCTTTAGTATTAGTACCAGAAATCAGCATTACCACTCAATTAATAAAACGTTTTAGTAAAAGATTTACACGTCTTGCTTGCCTCCATTCAGGGTTAAGTGATGGGGAAAGATTTGATGAATGGCGTAAAATCCTGCGTAACGAAGTAGATATTGTCATAGGAGCCAGAAGTGCCGTTTTTGCTCCTTTAAAAAACATAGGAATCATAATTTTTGATGAAGAACATTCTGAATCATTTAAACAAGAAAACAATCCAAAATATCATGCCCTAGATGTAGCAAAAATAAGAAGCAAAACTCATCAATGCCCAATTGTTTTAGGAAGTGCAACACCATCATTAGAGACAATGGCTCGGGCCATGAAAAAAAGATATACCTACATTCCTCTAACAAAAAGAGTAGCAGGAGGAAGTCTTCCCCTCGTTTCATTAGTTGATATGGAACCAGAAATCAAAATGCATCACCCCATATTAAGTAGAGAATTAGAGTGCTCAATTATTGAAGCATTAAATAACAACGAACAAGTCTTACTCTTATTAAATAGAAGAGGATACTCGACAACCATATCCTGTTCCAACTGTGGATATACTTACCGTTGTCCCTACTGTGATATTACCTTAACATATCACAAAAGTTCCAATCAATTAAGATGCCATTACTGTGGATACACCATATACAAAAGTGATATTTGTCCAGAATGTAAAGAAGAGGGATTAAATTATTATGGGCTAGGCACCGAAAAATTAGAAGATTATTTAGAAGAAGTTTTTCCAACTGCCAAAATTGTTCGAATGGATCGAGATAGTACTACAAAAAAAGGAGCATACGATCAAATTATAGAAGATTTTCAAAATCATAAATATGATATTTTATTAGGAACGCAGATGATTAGCAAAGGATTAGATTTTGATCATGTAAGTTTAGTAGGTATATTAAACGCAGATCAATCATTAAATATACCAGATTATAGAAGTAATGAAAGAACATTCTCATTACTCTATCAAGCCTGTGGCCGAGCAGGTCGAAGAAAAAAAAGAGGTCAAGTAATTTTACAAACTTTTAATCCAGAACATTATATATTAAAATGCGTACAAAATGAAAATTATTTTGATTTCTATAAATATGAAATGAACATTCGAAAAACATTGAAATATCCACCATTTTTCTATTTAGTAACCATTTTAATTAAAAGTAAAGACTACCATGAAGCCTCACAAGAAGCAAGTAAAATCGCCAAATATTTAAAATCACAAATTGATTCCAGTACCATTCTGTTGGGGCCAACCACAGCAAATCAATTTATGATCAATAAAGTCTATCATTTTGAAATAAATATAAAATATCGATTTGATGATAAATTAAAAGAAGCATTGAAAGAACTAGATTCGATGTATTTAATGAATAAGAAAGTAGCAATAGATATTGATTTTCAATAAAAGAAAGGAAAAGAAAATGAAAACAAAAATTGTATTTATGGGAACGCCAGAGTTTGCAGTTCCTGTATTAGAAGGATTAATAGAAAATTATGATGTTGTCCTTGTGGTATCGCAGCCAGATAAATTAGTAGGAAGAAAACAAGTACTGACACCGACACCAATCAAACAACTTGCATTAAAATATAATATTCCTGTTCATCAACCAGAAAAACTAAAACTAGATTATGCTCCTATTGAAGAAGCAAAGCCAGATTTGATTATTACCTGTGCTTATGGTCAGATAATTCCAGAAAATATATTAAACATCCCACGAATTGGCTCATTTAATGTGCATGCTTCTCTTTTACCAAAATTAAGAGGAGGTGCGCCGATTCATAAAGCACTCATCAATGGCGAAGAAAAAACAGGAGTTACGATTATGTATATGGATAAAGGGATGGACACCGGAGACATCATTGAAAAAAAAGAATACAAAATAAAAAATAATGACAATGTAGGAACTTTACATGAGATACTATCCATTATGGGACGAGATTTATTATTAGAAGTATTACCAAGTATTATCCAAAAAACAAATAAAAGAGAAAAGCAAAACGAACAAGAAGCAACTTATGCCTATAATATAAAAAGAGAAGAAGAAAGAATCGATTTTTATAACAATGGGAAAAAAATTATCAATCAAATTCGAGGCTTAAATCCATGGCCAACCGCGAATATAGTAGTGAATGGGGAAGAATTTAAAATATTAGAAGCAGGATTTAAACAAATTCCATCTAAAACGCCAAATCAAGTCGTAGAAGTGACACCTGTTAGCATTGGAATAGGATGTTTAGATGGAATAATTGAAATTACAAAATTAAAACCATTTGGCAAAAGACTCATGAGTACGAAAGAATATCTAAATGGTATGAAAAAAGAAACCATTTTAAATTGGAAGATCAATGAATGATCTTTTTTCTTTTCTTGCAACTTCATTCATTTTATGAAATAATAAAAGCGGTGATTTTCATGAATATTTATAATTTAACCAGAGAAGAATTAGAAAATTATTTTGAAACAAAAAATGAGAAAAAATTTAAAGCAACACAAGTTTATGAGTGGCTTTATCAAAAGAAAATCAAACAGTGGGATCAAATGAGTAACATCAAGAAAGAAGTAAGAGAAAAGTTACAACAAGACTTTGTAATAGAACTACCAAAAATCATCAAAAAAGAAAGTGATACAGATGTAAATAAATATTTATTTGAATTAAAAGATGAAGAAAGAGTAGAGGCCGTATTAATGCATCATGATTATGGCCTTAGTCTATGTGTATCTTCTGAAGTTGGGTGTAATATGGGTTGTAAATTTTGTGAATCAGGAAGACTAAAAAAAGTAAGAAATTTAACCACTGGTGAAATGGTGGGACAAATTCTAGCTATTGAAGAAGATATTCATGCATCTTTGTATTCAGTTGTCATTATGGGAATTGGAGAGCCTTTTGATAATTATGAAAATGTAATCCGTTTTATAAAGATCATCAACGATGCGAAGGGTTTACAAATTGGTGCAAGACATATTACCGTTTCCACATGTGGATTAGTTCCTAAAATAAAAGAAATTGCTGACTTTCCAATTCAAATTAATTTAGCCATTTCTCTTCATGCACCAAATGATGAGTTGCGTAGTAAATTGATGCCAATTAATCGAGCTTATCCAATTAAAGAAGTACTAAATGCTGTGGAGGAATATATAAAAAAAACACATCGAAGAGTTACGATCGAATATATTTTACTAAAAGATGTCAATGATTCAGTCGAATGTGCAATCCAACTAGCGGATTTATTAAAAGGAATGAATGCTTATGTGAACTTAATTCCCTATAACGAAACAGAAGCAATGGAATTTAAAAAAAGCAAGAAAAGTCAAATTGATTTGTTCTATAACACATTACAAAGTAAAAAAATTGGTGTGACAGTAAGAAGAGAATTTGGAAGTAAAATTTCCGCGGCCTGTGGACAACTTCGCAGTAAAAAAGTTTAAATAAAGAAAAATACGTGCTATAATTGTTTATAGAAGGATAATTTGGGGATAGAAAGGAAACTATGAATGCAAAAATAACAGGGGTTACGACAACTAACCCAGAAATTATTAAAAATTTTGATAGGAAAAATTTAGAATATCAAGGGGGTTACAATGCCAATATTTGCTATACCCAAAAAGATTGGGACGATATTATTACAGAACCAAAAGAAAACACCGAAAATAGAATTTTAGGAAATAAAGAAAACAATCATCACAGCGTATTTGGACATGGTTATATCTCTTTATATTTAACAGAAATTCCTAAAATTCTGGCCATGATACTTAATAATGAGCATGAATACAATACGAGTGAAAAATCAGCAAGATATACTAAAATGCATCCAACGGAAAAAGAATTATTACTTTATGATAAATGGACGACGTTACTAGAAAAAGAGATAGATAAAAAATATCCAGATGAAAAATTTTTAAAAATCCGTAATCGTTATCATAAACTTGCTATGGAAAATGCCCGTTATATGATCTCAGTAATGACTCCAACTAAAATGGCTTATACAACATCTTTTAGACAATGGAATTATATCTATGATTTTGCAAGAACATGGGCAAAGGAAGAAACAACAAATCCTCTAAAAATAAAACTAAAACCTTATATGGAAGAATTTGCAGATACACTGATGAAAACAAACATGATTACAGGGGATATCAAAGACTATCGAAATCGCTCCTTTTCTTTAATTGTAGACGATAATGACTATCCAGAATATTTTGGTCGTACTTACAGTGTCAATTATCTTGCATCATTTGCCGAAGTCGCTCAGCAGCAAAGACACCGTAGTATCTATCAAAATATGAAATATTTAGAACAAGAACTGTATATTGTGCCTCCAATTTTAAAAGAAAACAAAGAATTAGAAAAAAAATGGCTTGCAGATATCTCTTCGGTCGGAGAACTGATTCCTCAAGGAAGACTAGTCGAAGTAAATGAATCAGGAAATTATGAATATTTCATCATGAAACTAGAAGAAAGACTTTGTTCCTGTGTGCAACTAGAAACTTGTATGCAAAATAAAGAAGTGTTAGAAAAATATATAAAAGCTCTAACATCTTCAAATGATCCAAGACTAAAGAAAGTGTTAGAATCCTTGCTTCCATACACAAATGGAGCAAGATGTATGGCTGGTTACCATTGCCCAGAACCATGCGGTTTTAAAGAAGGAATAAATCTCACCAGAAAAATTTAAAAGAAAATAAGGATAAAAAGGAAGGAATAAAACATATAATGTAAAGAGTATGTAAACATTTGTTAAATTTTTGTAATTTTAAATGTCAAAAGAAAGTTAAGAATTTACTAAAATTAAAAATTTTGATATGCTTATTGTAATTAGTAGAAGGTGATAACGTGAAATCTTATTATTTGACAGATGCCGGGAAAGTACGAAGCCATAATGAAGATTCTGTAACCATTGTCAAAAATGGAAGCGGAGAACTTCTTCTTTTAGTCGCGGACGGTATGGGAGGGCATCGAGCAGGAGAAGTAGCCTCTAGTCTAGCCATTACCCATTTTGGGAAACGCTTTTCCAAAGTAAGTAGCATAGGTTCAAAACTAGATGCAGTAAATTGGCTAAATGATAACGTAAATGAAATCAATGAAGAAATATTAGAATATGCCAAAAATCATTTTGATTCCACAGGATTAGGAACAACCTTAGTACTTGCTTTATTAACAAACGATTATCTTATTTTTGGAAATATAGGAGATTCTTCAGGATTTGTTTGGAAAAATAATAAACTTCATAAAGTAACAAAAGATCATACATTAGTAAGTTTGCTCGTGGAAGCAGGTAACTTAACCGAAGAAGAAGCCAAAAATCATCCAAAGAAAAATGTTTTAATGAAAGCATTAGGAGCAGGGGAACAAGTAGATATGGATATATTTGATGTAGAACGAGATGTGGATGGTATCTTACTTTGCAGTGATGGATTAACTGGAATGCTATCTACTGAACAAATTGAAAAAGTTTTAGAAGAAGACAAATCGATAGAAGAAAAAGTAAAATTGTTAATCCGTAAATGCAATGCAAGAGGCGGGACTGATAATATATCTGTCGCATTTTTAGATATGAAGAAGGTGTAATTAAAATGATAATGAAGGGGCAAAAAATTAGTGACCGTTACCAAATTATTAAATCAATTGGGGAAGGCGGTATGGCAAATGTATATCTAGCATATGATACAATACTAGATCGTAATGTAGCAGTAAAAGTATTAAGAGGGGATCTTGCAAACGACGAAAAATTTGTAAGACGTTTTCAAAGAGAAGCTCTTTCGGCGAGTAGTTTGACTCATCCGAATATAGTTGAAGTATATGATGTTGGTGAAGACAATGGACAATATTATATTGTAATGGAATATGTTGAAGGAAAACATTTAAAAAATTTAATAAAAAAACGAGGAAAATTAACTGTAAGTGAAGTCATAGACATTATGTTGCAAATCACAGACGGAATGAGTGTTGCCCATGATTCTTATATTATCCACCGTGATATTAAACCTCAAAATATTATGATATTAGAAAATGGACTTGTTAAAATCATGGACTTTGGTATCGCCATGGCGATGAATTCAACCCAACTAACCCAAACAAACTCAGTTATGGGAAGCGTTCATTATTTGCCACCAGAACAAGCAAATGGTAAAGGATCGACACTTCAAAGTGATATCTATTCGATGGGAATAGTAATGTATGAATTACTAACAGGCTCTCTCCCTTATAAAGGAGACAATGCCGTAGAAATTGCATTAAAACATTTAAAAGAACCATTACCAAGTATTAGAGATATAGTCCCAAATATCCCTCAAAGTATCGAAAATATAATTATTAAAGCAACAGCTAAAAATCCTAAAAATAGATATGCTGATGCAAGAGAAATGCACACAGATTTATTAACCTGTTTAGATGAAGAACGAGCAAATGAACCAAAAATAGTCTTACCATATCCAGAAGTTTTAGAAGATAGCAAATTAAAAACTGTAAAAAAACCAGAAGAGGGAAAACAAGCATCTAAAGAAAAGAAAGAAGAAAAAGAGAAAGAGGAAGTATTTGCTAAGCAAATTACAAAAAACGATATGAAAAAATCAAATAGTATAATGAATAAAATATTAATTGCATTAGCCTTTGTCTTTACTTTATTAGTAATTGGTATCACGACTGTAGTAGTATTGCTTCCAATTATTACAAGCCGAAAAGTATTAACTATTCCAGATGTCACTGGCTATTCCGTAGAAGATGCCTTACAAACATTGCAAGACGCAGGTTTTATGGTAGCAACAAATCAAGAACATATTGCCTCAGAAGACATTGCATATGGTAAAGTGGTAAAAACCTCCCCTTTAGCAAACACAAAAAGAACAAGTGGTACAGAAGTAACACTTTGGATTAGTGAAGGAGATACCAAAATAACATTAGAAAACTATGTAGGATTCAATGTATTAGAAGTTCAAGGAAGACTAGATGCTCAAGGAATTAATGTCATCATCGAAAAAAGAGATGTCACCGATAAAAAAGAAGAAAATATCATTTTAGAGCAAAATCCAGCACCAGGCCAAAAAGTATCAAAAGGAGACTATGTGACTTTATACATTCCAAATGTGGACAAATATCCAAATTTTGCAAACGGAAGCTATACCTATGAAGATGTAGTAGAATATTTAAAAAAATACAATATAGTAATTAATAAAATAGAAGCAGAAAGCGATAAAACGCCAGGAATTGTTATTGGCCAAAGTAGAGAAGAAGGATCACCAATTGTAGGTGGTACATCAATTACCATCACTGTAGCCAAAGCAAAAACATCTAACAAAGAGGAAAATTCTGGAGGATGTGAAGAATCAGGATTATGTTAGAAGGAAAAATAATAAAAAATATTAGTAATTGTTACACCGTAATTTGTAAGGAAAAAACCTACAATTGTATTCCAAAGGGAGCATTTCGAAACCAAAAAGAAACTCCACTCGTCGGAGATTATGTAAAATTTGATGAAAAAAATAATAGAATAATCGAAATACTTCCTCGAAAAAATGAATTAACAAGACCTAAAGTAGCAAATATTGACATTGCATTAATTGTCACTTCTTTAGTAGAGCCAAAATTGAATACCCTTTTATTAGATAAAGAAATCAGTTTAATTACCTTATCGAATATAAAACCAGTTCTATGCTTTACAAAGTTAGATTTAGGAAACAAAGAAGAAATAGACAACTTTAAAACAATTAAAAAATATTATACAAAAATTGGACTCCCTGTATTTCAAAATACAGAATTAAAAGAATTATTAAAATATTTAAAAAATTCAGTGGTTGTATTAACTGGGCAAAGTGGTGCAGGGAAAAGTACATTATTAAACAAAATAAATCCTGAACTAAATTTAAAAACAGATGAGATTTCAAATGCCTTAAACCGTGGAAAACATACAACAAGACATACAGAAATTTATGAAGTGAATGATGTTTTCTTTTGCGATACTCCAGGATTTTCAAGCCTAGATTTGGATAACTATTCATTAGAAGAATTAAAAGCAAGTTTTGTTGAATTTGCCGATTTTCCATGTAAGTATCGAGATTGTATGCATCTAAAAGAAACAAATTGTGGAGTAAAAAAAGCAAAAGAAGAGGGTAAAATTCTAAATTCCCGTTATGAATCTTATCAAAAAATGATATTGGAGAGAAGAAAATGAAAATAGCCGTTTCTTATTTAAAAAGTATTTATGATAAAAAAACAACGATAGAAAAAATTAATCAATCAAACGCCGATTATTTGCATGTTGATTTAATAGATGGAATTTTTTGTGGCGAGAAAAACTATGATATAGTAAAAATAATAGAAGACTTAAAAACAAATAAACTTCCCTTAGATATTCATTTAATGATAAAAAATCCCGAAGAAGAAATCGAAAAATTGGCCCTTTTAAAACCAGATACCATTACGATTCCAGTAGAAATACTTAAGGGAAAAAACTATATAAACAAAATAAAAGAAAAACAAATAAAAGTAGGATTATCAATAAATCCAGAAACTTCTTTAAAAGAATTAAAACCATATGAAGATATAGTAGACTCCATTTTGATAATGAGTGTCCATCCAGGTAAAGGAGGCCAAGAGTTTTTAAAAGAAGTGCTTCCTAAAATAATAGAAGCAAGAACTCAAAATCCAAAAATAAAAATTTCAGTAGATGGTGGCATCAATGATGAGACAGTAAAATGGGTGAGGCCTTATGTAAATCAAGTCGTTAGTGGATCCTTTGTATGTCAAAAAGAAAACTTTAATGAACAAATTGAAAAATTAAAATAAAAAAAGTTAGTTTATGCTAACTTTTTTGCTTCTCTTGCACTAATTAAAACTTTTTCTCCATTAATTGTTTTCTTTTGTAAATTAGGTTTTTGAACTCTTTTCGTTGCATTTAATGCTTTACTGCGAGAATTTACAGTTAAAGGTTTTTTTGTTGATACTTTTTTAGCCATAAATATTCACCTCCGTGTTTCTTTCTTTAAAAATTTTAACAAAATTATTGTAAGAAGTCAATTACAAACAAAAAAATTAAAACAAATCGGATCAAATAAAGAAAAAAGATAGAACATTTTTCCTAGTAAAATTTTCCCACTCATGCTATAATAAATACACAAGGTGGGTGATAAAAAATGTTTGTACCTTTAAGAGTGAAAACAGATTATTCGATGCTCCAAAGCCTCATTGTCATCCCCAAATTACTATTATTTCTTCAAAAATATAAAATTCCTGTATGTGGTATATGTGATACAAATCTTTTTGGCGTGATGGAATTTTATGATACATTAACATCTAATCAAATAAAACCCTTAATAGGTTTAGAAATTAATATAGAAAATCCTGTTCTGTTATATGCTAGAGATTATGAAGGATACTTAGGATTATTAAAAATAGAAACATATATCGAAAAAAATGAATTAACGAAAGAACAGATCATTCCTTATCAAGAACACTTAAACATCGTCATTCCTTTTTTAAATAAAAATGAGTTAGAAAGTTGGAATAAATTTTCTCACGTCTATATAGGAGTATCAACCGAATACGAAAAAAATAATGCAAACCTTATCACACCTCATACAGTATATATGCCTGAAATAAGAGCCTTTTTTAAAAAAGAAACAACTTCCTTAAAAATGTTAAAAGCGATTGATTTAGGTAACCCCTATAAATCCATTCAAGAAGAAAATTTAGAAAAGAAAACAATGGAGTACTATTTTAATGAAAACTTATGGGATGAAAGTACCAAAGACTTCTGCGAATCCTGTAATGTAATAATGAAAAAAGAAGGAAACTATATTCCAAAATATTGTGAAGACTCAGCTACTTTTCTTTTCAATTTAGCCCAAAAAGGATTAGCGAAACGGCTAAATAATAAGATTTCTAAAATTTACGACGAACGATTAAAATACGAATTATCAGTTATTCAGGAAATGGGCTTTTCCAATTATTTTTTAATTGTTTATGATTATGTCAAATTTGCCAAAAAAAATGGAATATTAGTAGGTGCAGGCCGTGGTAGTGCAGTAGGCTCACTAGTAAGTTATTGCCTTGGCATCACCGATGTAGATCCAATAGAATATCACTTATTTTTTGAACGTTTTCTAAATCCTGAAAGAGTAACAATGCCAGATATTGATATCGATTTTGAAGAAGATCGAAGAAACGAAGTAGTAAATTACGTGAAACAAAAATATGGAATTCAAAATGTTGGAAGTATTATGACGTTTGGAACATTAAAAAGTAAACTCGTCTTGCGATGTGTAGGAAAAGCTTTAGAAATGGATCAAAAAGGAATGGAATCCTTTTTAAATAAAATAGATGCAAAATTAACACTGCAAGAAAATTTACAAAATAAAGAAGTAGCATACTATGTATCTTCTCATCCATGGATCAAAGAAATGTATGAAGCTTCATTACCAATTGAAGGATTAAAAAAACATATTTCTACTCATGCCGCAGGCGTTGTAATCAGTTCAGTTCCTCTTGATACAGTAATACCAATTCATTATAATGGAGAAGAATTAGTCACCGGAGTGACAATGAACTATTTAGAAGAACTAGGACTATTAAAAATGGATTTTTTAGCTCTTCGTAATCTAACCATTATGAAACGTGTATTAGAATTAATAAAAGAAAATACAAACAAAACCCTAGATATTCATAAACTAAATTTAAATGATGAGAAAGTTTTAAAATTATTTCAAACTGCAGATACAATGGGAATCTTTCAATTTGAAAGTGAAGGAATGAAAAATTTTTTACGAAAATTAAAACCAACAAAATTCTTAGATCTAGTCTCAGCAATTGCCTTATTTCGACCAGGGCCTATGGAGAATATAGATACATATATAAGACGAAAAGAAGGAAAAGAAAAAATAAACTATTTGCATGATGACTTAAAACCAATTTTAGAAGAGACCTATGGAATTATTATTTACCAAGAACAAATTATGCAAATTTTATCATTAATTGGAGGATTTTCATTTGCAGAATCTGATTTGATTCGAAGAGCAATGTCCAAAAAGAAAAAAGACTTAATTGAATCAAGTAAAGAAAAATTTATTCAGGGAGCAATGAAAAAAGGGTATTCTGTTTTTCTAGCAGAAGAAATATTTGCATTAATTTTAAAATTTGCAAACTATGGATTTAACAAATCCCATTCCGTTTCTTATGCCTTAATTGGTTATCAAATGGCCTATTTAAAATGTTATTATCCAATCTTTTTTCTAGCAAATATTCTCAATATGAACGTTTATACAGCTGAGAAAACAAAAGAATATTTGGCACTCGCAAGAAAATCCCATATTGCCATATTACCAGTAGATATCAATTTAAGTGAAGGATTCTATAAAATGGAAAACAACTCTTTACGTATCCCATTTTCTTTAATAAAAAATTTAGGAGAAGAAGGAGTAAAAACAATAGTAAATCAAAGAAAAGAAAAAAAATTTACGGATTTCTTTGATTTTGTCGCCAGAACCTATGGAAAAAGTATTACCAAAGCAAAAATAGAGTCTCTAATTGAATCTGGCGCCTTCGAGCAATTTACCACTAACCAAAATTCTCTTTTAGCAAGTTTAGATACTGCGATCAATTATGCAACATTGACAAGTGATTTAGATGAAGATTATATTTTAAAACCATCTTTAAAAGAAGTAGAAGAAGAAAGCCCAGAAGAAAAAAGAAAAAGAGAATGGAACAATTTAGGCTTCTATTTAAGTAATCATCCCGCCTCAAAATACACGAGCCCAAATATAATGAAACTAGAATTTTTACCATTGAATTATGATAAACAAATAAATTCAGTAGTATTAATCGAAAAAATAAAAACAATTACAACCAAAAAAGGAGAAGAGATGGCTTTTTTAACAGGAAGTGATGAAACAGCAACTGGCAATTTTGTAGTCTTTGCAAGTATGATGAAAGAAATGCAATCAATAAATATAGGAGATGTCGTTCATATACAAGGACGAGTCGCGAGAAGATTAGATGAATATCAAATAAATGTAAATAAAATAGAAAAATTAACAGAAGGAGAGTAGTAGTATGAAAGAGGAAGTGAAACGTTTTTTAAATAGTATTTTCTATGAAGGCGAAGAGAAAGAATTGGATACGTTAGATATAGAAAAAGTAATTTTGCATAAAAAAGAACAAAATTATGAAGTAATCATGCATGCCGAGAATGTATTGCCTTATGAAATTGCTTGCAAACTAAAACTGGCAGCTCTCAATAAAATACATGGAACAGAAAAATGTAGTATTACTTTAAAATACGATACAATATCAAAAGAATCCGTTTTAGAATACCTACAAAATATATTACAAATATTTAAAACGAAACGTCCTTCTTTAGGAAGTGTTTTTGAAGGAAATTATATCGTAGAAGACAATAAAATTATCTTTGAAGTAGGAAATAAAACAGAAGAAGAAGAAATGGAAATAGAAGGAAAAAATATTTCTCAAGAACTAAAAATGTTTGGATTAGATTCTTATACTTGTGAAACAAAAATGAATGAAGAAAAAAGAAAAAGCATTCAAGAAGAAATAGAAGCAAGTAAAAAAGAAACAAAAGTCACAATTTCCGAACCGAAACTAGAAGGAAACATCATTACAGGAAAAGAAATTACTGGAGAAGTAACATCAATTAATAATATTATGGGAGATGCAAAGAATGTTATTTTTGAAGCCTATGTATTTGGTATTGAAACACTAGAACGTGATAACATTAATATTATTACTTTAAAAATTAGTGATAAAACAAATTCTATATTAGCCAAAATATTTAAAAAAGATAAAAAAGAATATCAAACAGTAGTAAATGAAATCAAGGAAAATGCCTGGTATAAATTTCAAGGAAATGTCGAATATGATAATTTTGCTAAAGACCTTGTATTAGCCATCCGTAATATGGAAAAAATAGATTCTAAAGATGGTGTTGAAATAGATGATGCTGAAGTAAAAAGAGTAGAACTTCATGCTCATACCATGATGAGTGCCATGGACTCCGTTGTTCCTTATGAAGAAAAAGATCCTCGTAATATTGTAAAATATGCAATAAAAATGGGACATAAAGCAGTCGCAGTAACAGATCACAACTGCGTTCAAGCCTACCCAGAATTATTTCATACAGTAAATGCGTTCAATAAAGGCAAAGAGAAAAGTGATCATTTCAAAGTTTTATATGGAGCCGAAATGAATGTAGTAAATGATGATATTGATATCATATTTAACTGCAAAGAATATAATTTATTAGAAGATACCTTTGTCGTATTCGATACAGAAACCACAGGCTTTTATGCTGGATCCGATCAAATGATTGAAATCGGTGCCGTAAAAATTCGAAATGGTGTCATTTTAGATCGCTTCGATGAACTAATCGATCCTCATCGTCCAATTCCTAAAAAAATAACAGAACTGACTTTCATTACAGATGAAATGGTTGCAGGAAAAGATACAGAAGAAAATGTAACCAAACGTTTCTTAGAATGGGCTGGAGAAAATCCAATGGTAGCCCATAATGCCAAATTCGATATTTCCTTTATTAGTTCTGCATGCAATAAATATGGATTTCCAGAATTCCATTCGACAGTTTTAGATACAATGAGCATCGCACGGATGCTTCATCCAGAATGGCCGAATCATAAACTTCAAACACTGACCAAAAGATTAGATATTCCATGGGATGAAGAAAAACACCACCGTGCCGACTATGATGCCGAAGGAACTGCTTTAGCATTTCATAAAATGGCGAAAGTATTAAATGATCGTAACATTGGAACAACAACTCAATTAATAGAAGATATTGATAGAGATTCATTGATTCGATTTGCCTATCCATTCCATGCAACCATTCTAGTTCAAAATAAAATAGGATTAAAAAATTTGTTTAAAATTATCTCAATAGCTAACACGAAATACTTATATAAAAATGAACAACCCAAAATTCCTCGAAAAGATTTAATAGCATTAAGAGAAGGACTTCTCATAGGATCCGGCTGTATAAATGGCGAAATTTTTGACAAAGCTTCTGCAAAAGAAGATGAAGAGCTAGTGAATATGATGAGTTTTTATGACTATATTGAAATTCAACCTCTCTCGGCATTCACTCATTTAATTGGAACAGATGGCAAATTTCCAAGTGTGATAGAAGCAGAAGAATACATAAAAAGAATTGTACGAGTTGCAAAAGAAGCAGGAAAACCAGTGGTAGCAACGGGAGATGTTCATAATCTTGCGAAAGAAGATAAAATATATCGAGAAATTATTGTAAATCAAAAATTCAATGGAAAACTCCATCCATTAAATCGAAAAGGATTAGAAATTCCTAATATGTATTTTAAAACAACGAAAGAAATGTTAGAAGACTTTGCATTTCTAGGAGAAGAACTTGCTTATGAAATTGTAGTAGAAAACACAAATAAAATTGCAGATAGTATCGAAGAAGTAGAAGTAATACCGGATACTCATGGTATTCCATTTGCTCCAGTAATTGAAAATTCTCAAATGACAGTTACAAATATGGTATATGATAAAGCTCGTGAGTGGTATGGAGATCCGCTTCCTTATCATATTGAAGAGAGAATAGCTTTAGAACTTTACGGAGCTCCTTTCATTGATGCCGTAAAACAAAATGCTGAAAGCCAAGATGACAGTGTCATTTATCAAAGACTTCATGATGTAGTACGAAAAGGCCCAGAAGCAGTTCAACAAGAGATAGCGACTAGCCTCAAAAAAGAGCATCCAGAAGAAGAACCAGAAAAACTTTTAGAGGAAGCCAAAGGCAAAATGACTGCAATTATCGGAGCCAACTTCGATGTAATCTACCTAATTGCTCAAAAATTAGTCAAACACTCAAACGATGAAGGATTTTTAGTAGGAAGCCGTGGTTCTGTAGGTTCTTCCTTTGTAGCCAATTTAATGGGAATTACAGAAGTAAATTCTCTTGCACCACATTATCGTTGCCCAAATTGTAAAAATAGTGAATTTGAAGATGAAACTGGAGAACCATTAGGCAATACATATAAATGTGGGTATGATTTACCAGATAAAAAATGCAAAATATGTAACACTCCTCTTCAAAAAGAAGGACATGATATACCTTTTCAAACATTCCTTGGTTTTAATGCGGACAAAGTTCCCGATATTGACTTAAATTTTTCCGATTTAAATCAAGCAAGTGCTCATGAATATACCAAAGTTTTATTTGGTGTCGATAATGTCTACCGAGCAGGAACCATTGGAACAGTAGCGGAAAAAACTGCCTATGGTTATGTCAAAGGTTATTGTGAAGCGAAAAATATTATCATGCGTAGTATAGAGACAGAACGTTTAGCAATTGGTTGTACAGGATGTAAAAGAACAACAGGACAACATCCTGGTGGAATTGTTGTTATTCCTGGATATAAAGAAGTATATGATTTTACACCATTCCAATACCCAGCTGAAGATCCAACAAGTGCCTGGCGAACAACCCATTTTGATTACCATGCCATTGATCAATGTGTTTTAAAACTAGATATTCTAGGACATACCGATCCAACTCAACTACGAATGATTCAAGATTTAACAGGAGACGATATTACAAAAGTGCCTTTAGATGATAAAGAAACGATGAGTATTTTTACGAGTACCAAAGCTCTTGGCGTAACACCAGAAGAAATTTTGTGTGAGACAGGAACGCTTGGAGTTCCCGAATTTGGAACACCTTTTACCATTCAATTAGTAAAAGATACCAAACCAAAAACATTTGCTGAATTAGTAAAAATTTCAGGACTATCTCATGGTACAGATGTTTGGCTTGGAAATGCCCAAGAACTTATCCAAAACAACGTCGTACCATTCAGTAAAGTAATTGGATGTCGAGATGATATCATGGTAGAACTCATGTATGGAGGCCTAGAGCCTTATAAAGCTTTTAAAATAATGGAATTTGTAAGAAAAGGGAAAGCAACAAAAGATCCAGCAACTTGGGAAGAATACAAAGAAATTATGGAAAAAGCGGGAATTCCAAAATGGTTTATTGATTCTTGTTACAAAATTAAATATATGTTCCCAAAAGCCCATGCTGCAGCCTATGTAATGAGTGCCTATCGTGTCGCATGGTATAAAGTACACAAGCCTCTTGTTTACTATGCAACCTATTTTTCTACAAGACTAACCGATTTCGATATAGATTCCATGGTAAAAGGATATGATGCGATTCGTGCTAAAATAATGGAACTCCAATCGAAAGGCTATGATATGACGAATAAAGAATCCAGTGTTTTAGAAACTTTGCGAATTGCCCTAGAAGCCTCTGCTCGAAAAATTAAATTTAAAAATATCGATATTGAAAAAAGTGATGGAACAAATTTTGAAATAGAAGCCGAAGAAAATGCTTTAATTCTTCCATTTCGATCACTGGATGGACTAGGAGATGCGGTAGCAACAAAAATTATAGAAGAAAGAAATAATAAACCATTCTATAGTATTGAAGACTTTCAAAATCGTGGTAAAGTAAATCAGACAACCGTTGAAAAAATGCGAACTATGGGCATATTCGGAACAATGCCAGAAACAAGTCAATTGAGTTTATTTTAATATTTAGAAAAGAAAAGGAAAAATTTTTCTTGAACTTCAAATTTAACTATGCTAAAATACATATAGTTTTGATGTGAGGAGGTTTACCTATGGCAAAAAATGAAAACAGACAATTTCTTGGTTTAAAATGTTCTCGTTGTGGGAAACAAATTCGCCCTACAATAAAGAATAAAAAAAATACGCCTGACAAGTTAGAAATAAATAAATATTGTCCAAGTTGTCATCAAGTGACACTATTTAAAGAAACAAAACTAGGCAAATAGAAAAGGGGGAATAAAACATGAACATTAACATTAATGATATAAAAAATGGTATGACAATTATTATTGATGGAAACCTTTGTCAAATTATTGAATTCCAACACGTAAAACCTGGTAAGGGAAGTGCCTTTGTTCGAATGAAATTAAAAAATTTAAGAACAGGTGCTGTTGTAGAAAATTCATATAATACAAATATTAAAATTGAAAGAGCTAGAATTGAAAGAATGCCAATGCAATTTTTATACAATGATGGATCTTCTTATGTATTTATGAATACAGAAACTTATGATCAAGTAAGTGTCCCTGTGGAAAAAATTGAAGAAGAAAAGAAATTTATTAAAGAAGGATTAGAAATTCAACTTGATTATTATGAAGGAGAACTTCTTGGAGTAACTCTTCCAGAAAAGATTGAATTTGAAGTGGTTGAAACAGAACCTGCAGTCAAAGGAAATACCACAAATAATGCAATGAAAGATGCCAAAATTGAAACTGGTTATACCGTAAAAGTACCATTATTTATCAATCAAGGTGAAAAAATTATTATTTCAACAAGTGATGGAAAATATTCATCAAGAGCTTAAGAAACATCAAAAGTTTCTTTTTTTTGTGTTTAATGGTGGACTTTAAACCTCTTTTTTGTTAAACTTAAACTAGGTGGTAGTATGAAAAAAATAAAAGAACATAAATATCCTTTAGTAGCTATATTTCTTGTGAGTGTGATTCTTATGCTTCCTATGTTTTTAAGAAGTTATACGCATAATGATGATACATGGTTTCATTTAATTAATATTGGATTAATAGAAAAAGCAATTGAAAATAATTTTTTTAGTGGATTTACAACGAAAATATTGCCTGTGCTTGCCAATTCCTTTGGTTATGGAACAAGACTTTTTTATCCACCTCTTGCTCATACATTAGGAGCCTATTTAACTTATTTTTTAAGTTTTTTCCAGATTGGAATTCTAGGATCGATGAAAGTACTTCATTTCTTAGAACTTTTAGCATCCGGACTTACGATGTACTTATGTGCTTATTCTTTTCATAAGAAAAAATATCAAAGTTTTCTTGCTAGTGTTATTTATATGGCTGCGTGTTATCATTTAAGTGATATGTATATTCGGGATGCCCTGGGAGAAAGTTTTATTTTTGTCTTTTTGCCTTTGATAGTATTAGGAATAAAAAATCTTTTTGATGGAAATACCAAAAAATTTTATCTGTACTTTATTATCGGGTATGTAGGGGGTATCTTATCTCATTTTACTTTAATGATTTATGTTACTTTAATTTTAGCAGTTGCCTTTCTTTTTGAATCAAAAAAAGTTTTCAAAAAAGAATTTTTAAAACCATTTATTCTTGCAACCCTTGTGATCCTTGGCTTATGTGCTTTTTATTTTGAACCAATGATGGAACATCGTTTCTTTGGAAATTACATGGTTTATAAAAAATGGGTAATGTCTTGGGGAATTTGGCATACTACATTCTGGGGAACGGAATATTTCTGGCATGATCCCGCTTCTTCTATATCTTTTCGCTTCTCAGTGATTGTTCTCATTTTATTAGGAATTGCCATAATCAAAAATTATAAAACGTTATGGAGTGATAAGTGGCGCGTAGTAACTGTTTTTGGTATATTAAGTCTATGGATGACTACTCGTTATTTCTTCCTATGGCTTTATTTTCCTTATATGTTATTTATGATCCAATTTGGCTGGCGATTAGTTATTTTTGTAGTTTTTGCAGTTTCTTTAATCGCACCTCTTGCCATTACATCGAAAACGAAAAAAAGTATTTGTATCAGTATGATTCCCCTTATTATTTTATCCGGTATGTTATTTCTTCCAAAAGACCGAGGTATTTTAAATTTAGAAGAAGTGGATCTATCAGCTGCAGTCGGCTGGCAAAAAGAATATTTTCCAGTGCAAATGGTAGATACGGAAGAAAATTTAGAATATTATCAAAATCGTTCTCAAGATATTATTATCACAAGTGGAAATGGCACGATTGCTCTTTTGCCAAGTGAATTTCCAAATTTACAATTTTCTCTTCGCACTGATTCAACCGCGACTTTAGAATTTCCAAGAATCTATTATTTAGGATATCAATTAAAAAATGAGAAAAAAGAACGATTTTCTTTAAAAGAAAGTGAACATGGATTTTTAGAAAGTGAATTACCAGAAGGAACGTATACATTAGAATATAAAGGAACAATTGGCTATAAAATATCAGTACTTATCTCTTTTTCAACACTCTTAACAACGATTGCCATTGCAATCATTCAAAAAAGGAAAAGAGCGTGATAAAATGGAACCAAAGGAAAATATTTTTCCCAATGCCGTTTGGATTGATGAAAAAAATTTAGGAATTGAAAAAGATAATTCCAAATGTATTAACTGTGGAACCTGTAAATTAACTTGTCAAAAAGTAACAGGCAAAACATTTTATGATCCGAAAGATTGTCTTTCTTGTGGAAATTGTATATTAACATGCCCAATGAATGCCTTAAAACCCAAAAATGAGTTAAGTCAAGTAAGACGTGCTTTAAAAGAAAACAAGCTTTTAATAGCCTATATTTCTCCAGCAGTCCGTGTTTCCATTGGAGAATGTTTTGGTTTAACACCAGGAGAATTTTGTGCTCAAAAACTAATCGCATCTTTATATAAATTAGGGTTTTCCTATGTATTTGATACCACATTTGGAGCAGATTTAACCATTATGGAAGAATGCTATGAATTAAAAAATCGAATAGTAAAAGGAGGAACACTTCCCATGATTACTTCCTGCTGTCCTTCTTGGGTAAAATATGCAAAATTATATTATCCAGAATTAGAAGAAAATCTATCCACTTGTAAAAGTCCAATTGGAATGCAAGGGGCAATGATAAAAAGCTATTTTGCTGAAAAAATAGGAGTGAAAAAAGACGAGCTTTTTACGGTAGCAATAACTCCTTGTACAGCAAAAAAAATGGAAACAAAAGAAGAACAATTCCAAAATACGGACGCGGTTTTAACTGTAACGGAATTAGCTTCTTGGATGAAAGAAGAAAAATTAGATTTAAAAAAGATGGAAGAAAAAGACTTTTCCAGTGAATTTGGCGAAGGAAGTGGGGGAGGAACTCTCTTTGGCTCTACCGGTGGTGTGATGACTTCAGCATTACGAACTCTCTATTACATGATGACAAATGAAAAAATAGATGAATCATTATTAGAAAGTTTAAGAGAAACAAAAAGAGTGAAAGAATTAGAACTAACAATCGGACAAAGAACGATAAAAGTCGCGGTTGTCCATGGCCTTACATATGCCAAACCATTATTAGAAGAAATAAAAGAGAAAAAAAGCAAATATGATTTTATTGAAATAATGAACTGTGAATTAGGTTGTGTAGGAGGTGGTGGACAGCCAAAACTCTACGAGAAAGAATATTTAAAAGCATCCCGTCAAAAAGGCCTGCAAAACAGAGATAGAAACCAAGAGATCCACGCCCCATATGAAAATGAAAACATAAAGAAAATCTATCAAGAATTTTTAATATCTCCAGGAGGATATATTTCTTTAAAATACTTGCATACAAAGAAAAAGGAAGAAGAAAAAAACTAGGAAAGTAAGGAATAACATATGAAGAAGAATAAAAAAGGATTTGTCTTTGTAGAAACAATCATGGTAACAACAGTATTACTCGCGACATTAATGACAGTATATGGCTTATTTATTACCACGACGAATACGGAATCGCGATACACACGATATGATGATCCAGCAAAATTATATGAATCCTATTATCTTACCAAATATTTTCAAGGCTTTAATTTTGAAAAATTAATAGAAAATATCGATGAAAATTGCAATACCCTTACAACAAAAGAAGCATGTGGAGCAAATCGAACCTGTGAATGGAAAAATAATACTTGTACAAAACAATTTGGCTATGAATTAATTTGGCAAGGAAGAGACGATATATTAGACTATACAAAAGAAGCCATGTTTGTAGATGATTTATGGAATAAATTGAATATAAAAAATATTTATGTAATTCCCTCAAAAGTAAGTGAAGTGACAAACAATTGCTCCCAATCATTATATTCAGAAATTTGTGCTAATCCAACTTTAGTAACCTATTTAAAAAGTTTAGACGATGGAACTCCAAATACATACTATGTAGTTTATGAATATACAGCAACCAGAAGTGGTACAGCATGTGATAATGGCATGAGTATTGGTGCTTCTTGCTTAGTCTATTATTCTTATATTAAAGTGGGTGACTAATATGAATAAAAAAGGAATAACATTAATAGAAGTCATTATAAGTGTTGCATTAATCTCGCTTGTTATGGTATTTTTGTTTAATCTGTTAATGGATATGGAATATGAAGAAGATCATGCTTCCTATGCCAAAGAAAATCAATTAAATAGAGCCATGATTATCAAACGAGTACAAGAAGATTTTCAAAATTTTGAGTTAAAAAAGGTAGATTTATCGCTAGACAAAAAGACAATCACATTAACTTTTGGCAATAATCAAACAAAAAACATTTATGTCGATCGAAAAAGCATTAATTATAATAATAATGAAAAATGGAATATAGAAGGAAACGATGATACCTATATCGATATTTCCAAAATTAGTGTATCTTCCTATTTGCCGGATTCAAGATGCGCTAGTCTAAATACTCTAGGAATGAATTGTTCAGCCTATTATTCTTATCGAATCATCTTACCAGTTGTAACAGGAAACACAGAAAATACCATTGATGATATTGAATTTTTCTATATTGGTAGGGCGTAAAAAAGCAAGAAAAGGAATTCTTACTTTTTTCTTTTATTTAGCCTCTATCTATGATAAAATAAAAACGGTGGTGAATAGTATGTATAACTATATAAACGGAAGAATTGTGGAACAAAATAGTAATTACATAGTATTAGATTGTTCAGGGATTGGGTATCAAATTCATGTTTCCAATCCATTTGAATTTGAACTAGATCATGAAGAAAAAGTATATGTTTATCAGCATATCACAGAAGATGCCGAAACTCTTTATGGATTTAAAACAATAGATCAAAAAAATTTATTTTTAAAATTAATAGGAGTAAAAGGAGTTGGTCCAAAATTAGTTCTACCAATGCTCGCGACAGGAAGTGTCTCTGGAATCATAGATGCAATAGATCGTGAAAATATTTTATATTTAAAAAAATTTCCCAAAATAGGAGATAAAGTAGCAAAACAAATGATATTAGATTTAAAAGGAAAACTTGCAGTATCAATAGATAGTAGTCCATCAGGTGGTTTTGAAGAATTAGTAAGTGTATTAGAAGGACTAGGCTATAAAACAGTAGATATTAAAAAGATATTGCCTAATATGGATGCAAATAAACCAATTGAAACTCAAGTAAAGGAAGCGTTAAAATTATTATTGAAATAGGGTGGTTACATGGAAGAAAATATTATGGAAGCAAATGCTTTAGAAAGTGATACTTTTGAAACAAATATTCGGCCCCAAAGGTTAGAAGAATATGTCGGTCAAGAGGAAATAACAAGCAATTTAAAAGTTTTTATTGAAGCAAGCAAAATCAGAAACGAATCATTGGATCATGTATTACTCTATGGCCCACCTGGTCTTGGAAAAACAACACTTGCCCATATTATTGCAAACGAATTAGGAGTAAATATCAAAACAGCAAGTGGTCCATCTTTAGAAAAAAGTGGTGACTTAGCGGCCGTTTTGTCGACATTAGAACCAGGAGACGTTTTGTTTATTGATGAAATTCATCGTATGCCAAAATTTATTGAAGAAATTTTATATCCTGCCATGGAAGACTTTGAATTAGATTTAGTATTAAATAGTGATGGAAAAAGCAGAAGCATTAAAATAGATTTGCCACCATTCACTCTCGTAGGCGCGACTACCAGAGCAGGAGATATTTCTAGTCCATTAAGAGATCGCTTTGGAATTGTATCAAAGCTTCAATATTACAGTGAAGAAGAACTTTTAAAAATTGTCAAAAGAACAAGTAAAGTATTAGAAATGCCAATCGATGAAGAAGCAGCCCGACTAATAGCTAAACGATGCCGTAAAACACCAAGAATAGCCAATCGTTTATTTAAAAGAGTAAGAGATTTTGCTTTAGTAGGAGGATACTCCATAATTACCCTAGAACGATTGCAACAAGTATTGGTGAAGAAGTATCTACAATAGAAGATGTGGTGGAACCTTTCCTTTTGCAAGAAGGATTTATAAAAAGAACTCCTCGCGGAAGAATTGCGGAAGAAAAAGCCTACGAGCATTTAAAAATTGCTCATATGGGAACATTATTTTAGAAAGAAGAGTAAAATGAAAAATCGTTTAATTGTAATTGAAGGCCCTCAAGGGACAGGGAAAACAACATTAGCAAATTATTTAAGAGAGGCGATTGCCAGTTCCAATTTATATCGACTATCAGGGCAAAAAGAAAAAAAACAAGAAGGCAAGCTATTGAGTCAAAAAATGTATGAAGCATTATTAAGTTATTTAAAAAACATGGAAAATATCCCAATGGATTTAATTTTTGATCGCAGCTTTTTTACAGAAGAAGTATATTCCCGATTAGGATATAAAGAATATTCTTTCACAGACGTTTATAATGAATTATTAAAAGAATTTTGCCAATTAAATTATGAAATTTATATCATAGTCCTTTATTTAAAAAAAGAAGAATTATATGAACAAAGATTACAAAGAGAAATGCATCATAATTATCAAACTTTTAGTTTAGAAAATTCAGTGAATCAACAAAATATGTATTTACAACTAGCAAAAGAACTAAAAGAAAAGAATTTAAAAGTAATAACACTAGAAATGGATCAATTTGATACAGCCTACCAACAAATCAAAAAAATATTAAAAATAGAATAGAAAAGAGTAAATTATGAGTACAGAAGATTTTAACTATGAATTACCAGAAGAATTAATTGCCCAATCACCTTTAAAAGATAGAAGTGCATCCAAGCTTTTAGTTTTAGAACGAGATACTGGAAAAATAAATCATAAACACTTTAAAGATATTTTGGACGAATTAGAAAAAGGGGATGTGTTAGTCATTAATGAAACGAAAGTAATACCAGCGAGATTAATAGGAATGAAACAGGATACTTCTGCAAAAATAGAACTTCTTTTATTAAAAGAATTAGGAAACGACGTTTGGGAGTGTCTCTCCAAACCATTTAAAAGATTACATATTGGTACAGAAATAAATTTTGGCAATATTTTAACAGCAAAAGTAATCGAAAAAAAAGAAGAAGGAATAGTAAACGTTCAATTTACCTATAAAGGGATTTTTTTAGAAATATTAAATCAATTAGGAGAAATGCCACTTCCTCCTTATATTCATACGAAATTACAAGAAAAAGATCGTTATCAAACGGTTTATGCGAAAACTTTTGGAAGTGCAGCGGCTCCAACAGCAGGGCTTCATTTTACAAATGATTTATTAGAAAAATTAGAACAAAAAGGAATTGTGATTGTCAAAATTTTACTTCATGTGGGATTAGGAACTTTTCGACCAGTCGAAGTAAGTGATGTAACAAAACATAAAATGCACAAAGAGTATTATAAAGTAAGTGAAGAAGCCGCCCAAAAATTAAATCAAGCCAAAGAAGAAAAAAGAAATATTATTGCAGTAGGAACAACATCCACAAGAACATTAGAAACAGTAATGCATAAATATCATAAATTCGTTGCCTGTGAAGGAGAAACAGATATTTTTATTTATCCAGGTTTTGAATTTCAAGCAATTGATGGCCTAATTACCAATTTTCATTTGCCAAAAAGTACTCTAGTCATGCTCGTAAGTGCATTTACATCCAAAGAAAAAATTATGCAGGCATATGAGGAAGCCATTCAAAGAAAATATCGATTCTTTTCCTTTGGAGATGCAATGTTTATCAAACCAAAAAGGAGGTAAAGATGTTAGAATTTCAAGTTCAAAAAAAAGAACAATTTACAAATGCAAGATTAGGAGTCATCACTTATCAAGGAAAAACTTATAAGACACCGATGTTCATGCCAGTCGGAACACAAGGAACAGTAAAAACATTAAGTCCCGAAGAAGTAAAAGAAACAAAAGCGGGAATCATACTTGCTAATACGTATCATTTATGGTTAAGACCAGGTGCCGATGTGATCCGCGCGGCAAAAGGACTTCATGAGTTTATGAACTATGATGGCCCCATACTTACGGATTCCGGAGGATTTCAAGTATTCTCGTTAGCCAAACCAAAAGACATTAGTGAAGAAGGAGTAACATTCAAAAATCAGTACAATGGCGACAAATTATTACTGACTCCTGAAACATCAATAAAAATTCAAGAAGATTTAGGAAGTGACATTGTGATGAGCTTTGATGAATGTCCTCCAGCCAGTGCTTCAAAAGAATATTTGCAAAAAAGTGTCGAACGAACACTTCGATGGGCCAAAAGAGGAAAAGATGTATTCAAAGGAAACAATCAATTATTATTTGGCATTGTTCAAGGAGGCCCTTACGAAGACATTCGTAAATTTAGTGCATTAGAAACAGTAAAAATCGGCTTTGATGGATATAGTATTGGTGGAGTCGCAAACGATCATGAAAGTAAAGAAGAAATGTATCAAGCATTTGAATATTCCTGTAAATACCTTCCAGAAGATAAAATAAGATATGCCATGGGAATAGGCGAACCAATAGATATTATAGAAGGAGTAATAAGGGGAGTAGATATTTTTGACTGTGTTTCTCCTACAAGACTAGCAAGACACGGGCATGCCCTAACCCTAGATGGAAAAATAAATTTAAAAAATGCAAAATACAAAATGGACTTTACAAAAATTGAAGAAGAATGCGATTGCTATGCCTGTAAACACTATACAAAAGCCTACATAAAACATTTACTAAATGCCGAGGAAACTTTTGGATCAAGACTTTTATCCATTCATAATATTCGTTTTTTAATACGACTTACCGAAGCAATTCAAGAAGCAATTGAAAAAGATCAACTACTGGAATGGAAAGAAGAATTTCAAAAAAGATACTACGGAGGGAAAAAATGAATCGAAAATGTGTGATACTAACAATACTAATTACACTCAGTGCCGTAGGAGGATACACTTTCTATAAAATAGCAAAAAGACATAATGAACGAATTGTTACTGTTACAGAAAAACGAATTTTAGAACAAGCAGAAGAATGTGTTTGGGAAGACAATTGCAAAGAAAATAGAATTACTTTAAAAGAACTAATGGAAAAAGGATATTTAGGAAAAGAAGTAAATCCAATAACAAAGATGTACTACGATGAAAATTCCTATATTGAAAAAACAGAAAACACCTATACGTTTCATGAAAAAAAATAGGCGATTACTCGCTTATTTTTGTTTGCCATTAATACCGACCATAGATCCAAAAGTACTGGATAGAATAAGAACAAGATAATATAAAAGACGTTCAAAAGAAAATCCAGTTCGATAAAAAAGTAAATTAATAACAATCAGTAAAAAAATTAAACAAGTGCCAATTTTGATTCCTTCTAAATATCCTTTTTTTTCTGCTTTTTTCCCCCAATAAAAACCAATGAAAAACAAGACAAGAATCATTCCAAGAAATATCCAAAGATCCATACCCTTTGTATAGAAAATTTGAAAATAATTTAGTACAGCAAGAAGAAAAGAAAAAAGAAGTAAAATTCCTAAAAAAATTCCAATCGTTTTTCCATACTTTTCCAATTTCATTCCAATCACCTAATAAAATATATGAATGATTAAAAAATATAGAAGCAAACCATAATAAAGATAGGTGATAGCATGGAAGAATTATTAAATGTTTTATTAAGAACTACTTTCTTTTACTTTTTTATCGTTCTTTTGTATCGCTTAATGGGAAAAAGAGAAATAGGTCAACTAGGAATCATTGATTTAATTGTCTCAATTTTAATTGCCGAATTAGTAGCAATATCAATTGAAGAACCAGATAAATCTCTTTGGCTTACTATCCTTCCATTAAGTTTATTAGGACTTTTAGAAATTGTTCTTGCCTATATTAGTATTAAATCAAGAACATTTAGAAAAATCTTTGATGGAAAACCATCTCTCATTATTTGCAATGGAAAAGTAAACTACCGCGAAATGGTAAAACAAAGATATAGTATGGATGATTTACTATTAAGTTTAAGACAAAAAGAAATTAAAGATTTAAGAGAAATAGAGTACGCATTCCTAGAACCAAATGGCAAACTTTCTATTTTTAAATACAATTTTTTCTCTTTTCACTCCGCTTATCCAATGCCATTAATTTTAGATGGAGAAATCAATAAGAAAACACTCGAATATCTTCATAAAGATCGAGCTTGGTTAGAAAAAGAAATTCAGCAAAAAGAATTAGAAATAAAAGATATTTTTTATGCTTTCTATAAAGGAAATAAAATTTATTTAATGAAAAAAAGTGAAAAATAGAAAAATCCCTTTTTTCGACATGATTTTCACTTTTCTTTTGCTATAATGCAGTTGGTGATGTTTAAATGAAGCAAAAATTTTTAGCCTGTTTATTAGCAATTGTTGTAGGTTTTATTTTATCGATTCCCATTTTTATTTTTAAACCAGTAAAAAATAATGAAGAATTATCTTTTCAAGTATTACAAGTAGGAGTCTATTCCAATTTAGAAAATGCTAGCATCGAAAAAAATAAATTTGAAGATGCCATTATTTATGAAGATAATGGTTTCTATCGTGTCTTAGTAGGTGCTTCTACTTCAAAAGAAAATATGGAAAAAATAAAAAAAGTTTTAGAAGAACAAAATATATCTTACTATCAAAAAGAATTAAAAATAGTGACAGAAAACAAAAATGTCATTTCCAATTATAATCTTTTATTAGAAAAAGCAGAAGAAAAAGAAACGATTTTATTATTAAATCAAAAAATATTAGAAAATATGGTGAACTTATGAGAATAAAAGATTTACCAGAAGAAGAAAAACCAAGAGAAAAAGCTCAAAAAATAGGAATTGAAAATTTATCAAATGTCGAATTGCTTTCAATTTTATTACGAACGGGAACAAAAAATAGTTCTGTAAAAGAATTAAGTATAGAAATATTAAACGAAATAAAAGACATTCATAAATTAACAAATATGCGTATTCCTGCCTTAACCAAAATAAAAGGAATAGGAAAGACAAAAGCAATCACTTTATTATCTGCAGTAGAATTAGGAAAAAGAGTTCTATCAGAAAACAAAAACTCTTCTTTAAAAATAAAAAATACAAAAGATATCTATAATGCCTACCAAGGAATGTTTCAAAAAGAAACCCAAGAAAAATTTTATGTTTTGTTTTTAAATCCAAAAAATGAAGTCATTAACGAAAAACTGATATTTATAGGAACTGCTAATCAAACTCTCATTCATCCTCGTGATATTTATAAAGAAGCAATATTAAATAATGCAACAAAAATTATTTGTATTCACAATCATCCAAGTGGAGATGTAACTCCAAGTAAAGAAGACGTGAGAGCAACACTGCGAATGAAAGATGTTGGAAATCTTGTAGGAATACCCTTATTAGATCATGTAATTTTAGGATCAAACTCTTATTACAGCTTTTTAGAAGGAGGCTATTTATGAAAAAAACAACTCTCTTTTTCTTTCTCTTTTTTTTCCTACTATTTGTAGAAGTAATGCTAGACTATACCTATTCTATTTTTTTTCGTACAGATAATAATTTAAAAGAAAATAGAGTATCCCTTTCGGAATATGAAACATTAAAAAAAGAGTACGAAGAGTTAACTCAAAACCTAGAATTTTTAAATACAGTGAAAGAAGAAAATCAAATTAGTAAAGTCTTCCTTCATGATCCCTATCTGTTTATGGATCAAATAACAATTTTAAAAGGAAAAGAAGAGGGCGTATCCATTGGAGACTACGTTTACAATGAAAAAGGATTGATTGGAAAAATTATCGAAGTAAAAAACCACTCAAGTATTGTAGAATTAGTAACTAATAGCCATACAGTATTACCAGTTACGATTAATGAATCCTTTGGAATATTAAAAAAAGAAGGGGAAAATTTAGTCGTAAAAAATATTACGAGTAAAGAACCAATCGCGGTAGGAAGTATTGTTAAAACCTCTCCCTATTCGCAGATATTAGGAAATATTCCAGTCGCAACGGTGGAAAGTGTCAAACAAGGTCCCATCGAAACAACTTTAATTGTGAAACCCATCATTCAAATAGAATCTCTAAATTACTGTGTAATTGGAAAGGAGAAAAAAAATGAATAAATATTTTCCTCTCTATTTTTTCTTTTCCTTCTTTCCTTTTTCACATAAAATATTTTTTCCATGTATTCTTTTTTTAGGCTTGTACTTTGATAAAGTTCTCTATAATTTTCCTTTTTTGCATACAATCCTATTTACTCTTTTTTATGGAATAGTAAGAATATTTCCACCACCAAGAAATAGAAAAAAAGCTTATTTAGAAACCACAATTTTTCTTTCCATTTATTTTTTCGTTTTGTATTTATATACCCAAAATTTTTCTTTCTCTTTTTTTATCATTCAAATTCTTTGGAATGGATTAATGATTAGTCTTCTTTTTAAAAAAGGTCGAATTTATGTCAAGAAAAGAAAATAATCTTGAAACAAAAAAGAAAAATATGTTATCTTAAATAGAGGAGGATAGTAATGAAAAAAAGAGGAATAGAAATTGTCAAAGGTTATGAAAAAAAAGACATTCATTTACCAATTAGAAAAACAAAATTTTCAGCTGGATATGATGTAGAAGCTGCAGAAGACAAAATCATACCTATTTTTACACCTGGGATGAAACCGGTTCTAGTATCAACCGGATTAAAAGCATATTGTCAAGATGACGAATATATCATGCTCGTAAATCGAAGTTCTGGTCCCAAAAAAGGCCTCATTCTTGCGAACGGGATAGGCATCGTAGATCATGATTATTATGGAAATGAAACCAATGATGGCGAAATATTTTTTCAATTTATCAATTGTTCGAATGAAGAAATTCAAATTCATAAAGGAGATGTGATCGGACAAATGATTTTTCAAAAATATTTAATGATTGATAATGATAAACCTTCCGATACCATTCGTCAAGGTGGCTTTGGCTCAACAGATAAGTAGGAATAAAAAACCTACTTTTTTCATAGACTGAAATGGGTGATAATAAATGAGTGAATACGATTTAGCAATGGCTCGTCATAAGAAACGAAAGCAAAAGAAAGAAACAATGAAAGAAGATTTAAAATTGAGCAAAATATTTAGTAAAGTTCTCTTAAGTATCATTTTTGTCTTAGCAAGCACAATTTATATAAAATTATCCGATCAAAATAAAGAATTTTTTAAAACTCATTTGTTTGAAAACAATTTAGCCTTTACTCAAGTAAATTCTTGGTATCATAATACATTTGGAAATATCCTTCCTAGTGTACAAGAACCAAATGTTTCTTATGTTGGAAATATGAATGAAATAGAAACAAAAGAAAGATATTTAGATGGCTATAAGATAACAACTCAAAAAAATACGCCAATAACAGCAATATCAGGTGGATTATTTATCTATATGGGAGAAAAAGAAGGATATGAAAATACCTATATTATTCAAGGAGTCGATGGAGTAGACATTTGGTACGGAAATATTACTGATACAGATTTAAAACTATATGATTACGTCGATGCTGGAACCATTTTAGGAGTAAGTGAAGATGATTACTACTATATAGTAATGGAAAGTGGAGGAAAATACCTAACCTATGAAGAATATGATTCGAAAGTTTCATCTTGATCTATCGACTCTTTTTTTCTTTCTCCTTTCTTTTTGCTGTGGATATTTTAAACAAACAATCCTTACATTTGCAATTGTACTTTGGCACGAACTAGGACATATACTTGCCATAAAAATTTGTAAATATCGCTTTTTACGTGTTGAACTCTATCCTTTTGGAGGAATCACAAAAATCGAAAAACCAATTAACTCTTCTATAAATAAAGAAATAATCATTTCCCTTTCTGGAGTAGGAATGCAATTTCTTCTTTTTTTTGTAAACTTTGTTTTATTAAAAAAAAATATGTATCTTTTATCTACCTATGAATTTATCAAAACAGCCAATACTTATATATTATTATTCAATCTTCTACCCATCATTCCTTTAGATGGAAGTAGAACGATTCATAGTCTATTAGAAAAATATCTTTCCTATGAAAAATCATATTTTTGGTATGAAGTGATTTCCATTTGCTCTTTATTTCTATTTTGCATAGGAAATATTATTTTTTCTTTTGATAATTATTTTATATGTGGTGTATTAATTACTCAATTCTTTATTTTAAAAAAGCAAAAAAAATACTTCATTCAAAGATTTTATTTAGAAAGGTATTTACGAGAGTATCCTTATAAAAGAATAGAAAATAATTCCTCTAAAAACATTCACGTTTTAAAAAAAGAAACTCTTCATTTTTTTAAAGAAGAAAATAAATTTATTCATGAGAAAACATTACTCCAAAAATATTTTTCTGAGTTTCACTAAATTCGTTAACAAAGGTGCGATTTTATTTGACAAACAAAATAACTTTTGATAGAATGAATATGTTTTGAAGAAACAAAAGTTGTTTCATTTAAAACCGCACAAGAAGGGTTATAAAAACAAATCGTTACCTTTCCTTGGCGAGTCTTATAACGAAAAGGAGGTTAAAATGAAAGCAATCTTTGTTACAGGTGGAAAACAATACTATGTAGAAGAAGGAAGTACCATTTATGTTGAAAAATT
>CANPWX010000004.1 GCA_947585065.1 uncultured Bacilli bacterium
TCTTCACTTGTCCACCTTTTTATTTTTCTTGCTTGCCTTAAATCGGCATAAGTTGCTGCTAATATCATTAAATCTTCTTCCTTTTCTAATTAGTTGTTTTTTCTTTTAACTTTTCTATTTCTTCTACTGTTAATCCAGTAACTTCTGAAATATAAGATATATCTGATTTTTTTAACATATTTTTTGCTATTTCTATATTTCTTTCTTCCATTCCTTTTTCCATGCCATCACCATATCCGATAACCCTTGCTTTTTCTTCACTTGTCCACCTTTTTATTTTTCTTGCTTGCCTTAAATCGGCATAAGTTGCTGCTAATATCATTAATTCTTCCTCCTCCCTTGCTATTTGATATATTACTTTTAATGATTTTTCGCCCATAATCTTTAAATGTTTTAATAATATATTACTTCCACCATCATAATACCCTATTTCTCTTGCCTTGTCAACATCTAATATATAAATCTCTATATTGCTTGGTAACTCTTTATATTCTGGAGCATCTGACTTAAAATTATATCTTTGAAACCATACTTCGGGTAACCCTAATTTTTTACTAATTTTTTCTGCTATTATAATGCCAATTATTTTCTTTTCTTTTTTCGTATCTTCCTTCTCATCTAATTGACTTCCATCTAGTTTCGAAAAATAACGGAGATCTTTTTTTAGACTATTTATGTTTAATGATGTTTGAGCTTCTATGTTTACTATATAATGTTTTGTATATAGTACTATATCTCCTCTTTGTTCCTTTTCTTTCCATTTATTTTTTTGAAAAATATATTCTATTTGAGCATTGATTTCTTTTAATGGTTCTTCTTTTCCAATATATTCAAAGAATCCTTTTAAAAATGATTTTAATGGAATTTTTTTTCGATAAACATGTTTAAACATTTTATCATTTAATAAATATTTTGGTTCATTTTTTACTTTTTTCATCTTCGTTGCCTCGTTTCTAATTACGTTATACATCAAAAACAAATGTTTGTCAACTTCTTGAAAAATTTCGAAAAAAAAGAATAGATTTTTTAAGTCTATCCTTCTTGTCCAACTTTAGAAACTTTCATGTTTTTTTCTTGTCCATTTTGATTATTATCACCTTTATCTTCACCTTTGAAGTATTCCATTTGAACACCATCTAAACTTGCTCCATTTTCAAAGTAAAGAATAATATGGCTGAAATCTGTTTCATCGGAAACATTTAATTTGAATTTGTTTGATCCTTTATTATTTTGGAAATAAACATAAGAAGTAGCGGTTGTTGTCACTGAATTAAATGTAATAGCATATTTATCGCTTGCAAATTTAGAATTCAGAATTCTAATCATTTTTGTATCATCACGATTAGTTAAATCATCCATTTTCTCTCCACCGTTGACATCATTCATTACAATAGCAGTTTCTTTATATCCTTCGAAGTCAACATCATATACTTTCGTTCCTGGAGTTACTTTTCCATTTAAATTAATAATATTATTCACGTGACTGTTTCCATTTAGAGTTGACCACATAATTATTGGATTTACATTTTCATCTTCATAATAGATTAGGCTATCTAAGTCATTCCCTCCAGTATAAGTTATTGATGAACTATAAATGTTTAATCTTGTTTGACCAGCATTAATTGCATATTTATCTAAACCTTCTTTTACTTCAATTTCTAGTCCATCCCATGCTACTCCAACATCTTTGTTTAATTCTATACTTTTTGCTATAATTTTAGGTTTTGCACTTGTACTTTTGCTTCTTGCTATTTTTAATTCTTTATTAATTAATAATTTTCCATTTTGTGCTGCTACACAAATTTCATTTTCAGATTTATCTTGGCATAATGTTGCTAATACATCAGAATTAATTGAAGTTAAATCAATTGTAATTCCATCAGAAATGTATATTGCATTTACTTTCTCATTTAATAACGCTTCGATGAAATCTTTTACAGCCGTATTTTGTTCTTTAATTAATTTAATTGAAGATTGTGCTTCTGTTTCAGGATCAATTGTATCTGTATATTCTGCATGATAACTTCTATTTTCTGTTACGATTGGAAGTTTCCCTTTTTCATAAGACTGTCCATCGTAAGAGAATGATTTTAACGTATAAATTATTCCACGATCATGAAACTGATGACCATAAGTAATATATTTAATATATGCATTTTTCCCTTCGTTCTCTCCTTGACCTTCTGTAAATTCAGGTTCTTTAATCGTATCATTATATTTATAATATCTTATAAATGTTACTCTAGTAGAGAAATATGTACTACATAATTGAATTTGAAATAATTTAGAGTGATTATCTTCTAAGTAGTAATTTACTGCACCATCTTCAGAAAGTACATCTCCAGGATAAATGCTTTTAAAGCTTTCTATATTTGCATCTTCAAATCTTGTTATTTTTTGATGTTTTACTCCTGTAGCTACCGAATTATTTGATTTTGTTAATTTTACTGTAGACCCTTCTATTGCTTTTACTGTTGGTTTATCGTAGTCCTCTTCTGCGTAAGTTATTTTTTCAGCATTTAGTGTTGCTCCACTTTCTACTTCTATTCCACTTTTTGCTTTAGATAAAGTAAGATTTTTTAAGTTGACTGTTCCTGAAGTAATTTTAATTACAGAAGGTTTTCCTTCAGCATTCATCGTAATTGTTTTTGTATTTCCATCATAAGAATCAATTGTTATATCTTTTTTTATCTCTAATGGTTCATCTAATGTAATTTCTTTAGCAATATAGATAGTTGATATGTTTTTATCTAATGCTTGTAATAATTCTTCTTGATTATGAACCACTTCAAAACTTGCTTCTATATTTATAGTATAAGTCGTATGATCTAAATGATAATTTTCATTTGCTGGATTTATGGTTACCGTAATTGTTTTGCCAGCTCCTTTATCTAAACTTTCTAATAAAGTAGTCAACTGAGTAACTATTTCAGAAGAACTCGTAATTGTTTCTTCTTTTTCACCTACAGCAAGTTTTATTGAAGTTACATTTCCTTTTGTTAAAGCACTTTTTATACTATTCATCCATTCATTTAAAACAGTCATTTCTAATTTAGGTTGATTTAATTTTAAAGTAATTGTTGTTTCATTATCTTTTGAAACAGTTATTCCTTTTAAAGTTTTTGGTGCTAATTCTTTTGTATAGAAACTTTCTGTTGATATGTTCCAATTTGCTGTATATGTTATATCACTTGTGATTGTAGTTTCACCCCATTTGAATGAACTTTCACCGTTTTTCCAATCCACAAATGTTACATAGTCACTATTAGAACTAGGTGTAGCTACTTCATTTGCACTTATTGTTCCATCATGTAATACTTTTACTTTTGTTTCTTGGTCACCATTTTTAAATGTCACAGTATGTAATTCTCTAAACTCAACATGATCATAATTTAATGTATAGGTTACTGGTGTATATTTATTTTCTGCTCCATCATAATCAATTACTATTACTATATTTTTTTGGCTATCTTCTTTCTTTATTTCATATAACACATTCACATTTGCTTTTGTAGATAATGTATAGTTTGTTTCTCCTACTTTCACTGTTGTTTTACCCAATGTTACTTTATTTGGTTTTATATTAAAGGCTATATAATATTTTCCATTTTCACTTTGATTTACCGTTCCTGTAATACTTTCATTATTAATTTCCCAGTCATTATCATCTTGATAAGTATAATCTGGATAGTTCGTTTTTAAATCTTCTTTATTTATATCTTTCGTAACTGTTCCTTCTGATTGCCCTTGTAACTCTACTTTTTCATAATTTACTGTTAAATCATAAGAAGCATATTCTTCTCCAGTGCCATCCAAATCAATTGTTAAAGTAAATATTTTCGCTTTTTCAGGTTCTACTTTCATTAAAACTGCGATATCGTTTGGATGAGATAATTCTGAATCCGGCAAAACAACAATATCATGTCCTTCTGATGATTTCACAGTTAATGTATTTGTCTTTGGATGTTTTGTTGTATGGATATTAAATACCATAAAGAATCCACTTTCCTTATTATTTATATTACTTAATTTAGGAAGCAATCCTTCTAATGTCACTTCGCTCATTTGTTGAGATGCGGTAAGTTTATAACCTAATTCTTTCACTTGTTCTTTATCCCAACTCCATGGAGTTAAATCTATATTACTAGGAATTTCTGACTCAATTATACTTTCTGAATTTTTTTCCAATACTACTTGAGAGTAATCTATTTCGTATTCTTTTTGAGGTAAATAAACGTATCCTTCACCATCATTATCCACATTTATTTTTATTTTCTTTTCTGTAGTTTCTTCTAAACCAATTAATAATATAATATTTTTGTCATTTACAAAAGTTTTATAATTAGTTGCTGAAGTTGTTACTACTACATGATTTATATCATCTAATGTAGTTAATGTTGGAGTGATTTTTAAAGCAATGTAATAACCTGTTGTGTTGTCTTTTAATGTATGTTCAACTACTTTACCGGTTAAAGTTGTACCATTAGATAATTGATATGTATCTTTTGAAGATTTTTCATAACCATATTGTGTTTTTAGTTCATTTGTTGGTACATCAATACTTAATTCTGAAGTAGTTGTTTCTTGAAATCTTACATTTTCATAATTTACATCTATTTTATAAGGAGCATAGTCATCAGAAGATGCACCATCTAAATCAACAGTAATTTCAAAAGCTTTGTTTTTCGTTTTATCTATTTTGACAAGAGCTATAATATCGTTTTTATTTGCTAATGCTGGATCCTCTAAAATAGTCATTTCGTATCCATCCGTTATTGATACTTCTGTTTTATCAGTTTTTTCATGAGCAGTATGAATATCCAATACCATGTAATATCCTTCTTCAGATTTACTATTAATATTTGTTAATTTTGGTAATAAGCCACTTAATTTATATGGGCTTGGTTGACTATCAATTTTTAAGCTGTAGCCTTTTTCTTCTATATTTTTCCAACCCCAAGTAGCTAAATCTATATTACCTGGTATCGTTACATTTAAAGAAGAAATAGATGATTTTTCAAAAGTTAAATCTTTATAACTTAAAACATATTCTTTGGATTTATATTCTTCTAAATCGCCATCGGAATCTACTACTACATGGATATCTTCTTTTGTTTCTGGATTTAGTTTTGCTAATATTGTAACACTTCCATCTGCTAAAGGTAGAACTTGTTTATTTTCACAGCCAGTGATCTTTATACTTAATTTTTCTGTTACCATTTCCGGTGTAATTTTCAATGCTACAAAATAGCCTGTCTTGTTGTTTTCTCCAAAGGGTTCACTACTTAGTGTTTGTTCTATAGCTACTCCACTAAATTTGTTATTTTCGAAAGTCACATTATTATAACTATATCCCCAACTTTGTAACTTTGTTAAGACAGAGGAGGGAATATCTTTCATGCTAATTGTTGCAGCTGTATCTTTTTGAAATTTGATTTCACTCCAATCAATAGTATAATCACTTTCAATATATTCTTTTCCAGTTCCATCCATATCTATTTTAATATTAATCATTTTATTATTATTTTGGTTAGAATCTAAACCTATTAATAGAACTATTCCTTTATTTTCCCCATTTTTTATTTGAAAATCATTCAAAGATATTTCTTTTGTTTTTACATTTGCTGCTCTTGTTACTGTATTCAAATTTTTTTCTACAGTAATTTTTGTTTTATCTGTTGCATCGGGAATATTTAATACTAATGCAAAATAGTAGTCGGTTTTATCTCCAAAAATATCTTGTTCAACCGTTTCATTTTTATATAAAATTCCTGATAATTTTCCATTAGCTAAATTTAGATTGGATGAGTTTGTTTCATTTCCACCTGGAAAAGCCGTATTTAAATATTCTTTAAATTCTTCTGCAATGTTATTAACACCTGTATTTTTACTCATTTCCAAGTTGGATTCTTCGGGATAAAATTTATAATCAATATAACGTACATTGATATTAGAAGTATTTAATTTTGTAGATCCAATTTTGTTTCCAACATCTTTCCAAACAGGCATATCATTTTCATATATTTGATTAACTTCATGTATAGTCATTTTTGATAAATCATTTTCATTTTCTCCTAAATCAATACTCCTTGCAGCAAGCATAATATCTTGAGTTTTTAAAGTATGATCTGATGTAAAAACATAATCTCCTATAATATAAGCATAACTACCATCTTTTTCTTGTTCAATAATATTTCCTAATTCTTCTAATGTCATGTGTTTTGCAGCAACAGGCATTGCCATTAAGGCAGAAGTTAATATACCTGTTCCAATAACACTATAATATTTCTTTTTCATATTTATTTCCTTTCCTACTCAATTTCTTTTCGACTATACGTTGTATTTGCCTGTATTTTGTTGCCATCCTTTAAAACAATCGTTAAAGTTTTTATTGTTCCATTTTTTGTCATGGAAGAAGTCATTTTCTTCCCAGGTTTTATTCTTTGACCACCATCTAGTGCGATATAATCGTAATCGGTTGTAGTTACATTATCTTTTAACACTTCTACTTCATATTCATTAACACTGCCATCTAGTAATACTAATGCTGTTAATTTTACTGTATAGACAATTTCTTTTGGTTTTACTGTTATTGTAACACTTGCTGTTTTTCCACCATCTGATGTTGTTACTGTAATTACTGTTGACCCTTCTTTTAATGCTGTTATTTTGCCATTTTCTACTTTAGCAACTTCAGGTTTACTTGAAGACCATGAAACATTTTTATTATCGGCATTATTTGGTGTAATTTCATAAGTTAATGTTAATGTTTCTCCTACTATCAATGTGGTTTTACTTGGAGTATTAATTTTTATTCCTGTTACAGGAACTTTTTCTTGTTCTGTAGGTGGATTTGGAGTGCTAGGTTCTGGAGTACTAGGTTGTGGATTAGTTTCTGGTGGATTTTGCTCAGAAGGCGTTGTTTCTACTTTTTTTACTGTTATGGTTTTGCTCGCTGTTTTTCCACCATCCGATGTTGTTACTGTAATAGTTACTGTTCCAGCACTTTTTCCTGTCACATTTCCATTTTTATCTACACTTGCAATATTTGTATTACTACTTTTCCATGAAACTGTTTTATTTGTAGCATCTGCTGGTGTTACGTTCGCGGTTAATTTTATTTTACTTCCTACATTGACTTCGGATGGACCACTTATACTCACACCTGTTACTTCCACTACATCTTCTTTAACTGTTACAAGACAAGTTGCAGTAAAATCCCCATCGTTTGCTTTTACTGTAATGGTTACTGTTCCAGCTTTTAAAGCAGTTACTAATCCATTTTCATCTACTGTTGCAATTGTTTCATCACTAGATGTCCATACGACTGTTTTATCAAGAGCATCTGTTGGTTCAAAAATTACTTCTAGTTTTGCTGTTCCTTGTGGTTTTAATGTTAATTCCGTAGCATCTAAACTAATTCCTGTTAAATGAGTATCTTCTATTTTAATCCATCTTGCTTCTAATGTAATATCTCCTGTAATTTTGCTATTAAAATCAAACTTTTCGCCATTCACATACCATCCATCAAATATATATCCTTCTCTTGTTGGATCTTCTGGTTTTTCTAAAGTATTATTTTTCTTTATTTTTAAGGATTCGATCACTGTTCCACCAGTTGTATCAAAAGTTATATTATACTCTGGAACACATCCTTTCATTATTAATAATATTACCGCCCCTAGTACCGCGACTATTCCAAGACCAATTCCTGCTAAAATAGGTACTTGTTCTTTACTTATTTTTTTCATTTTTCCAAACTCCTTTTTTCATTTCATTATATGCCCATTATACCAGTTTGTACTTCAACTATCAAGTCTCTTCTTTTAGTAATTATTGGCAAAAATTTTATCTAAAAAAATCGTTTTTTTCTTTAGTTTACTTCATATGAAATAATGTTCTAACATTTAAAAAAGCAATCTAATTCAAATTGCTCTTCTTTGTTTTTGTAATACTAATTCTTCTTTTTTATTTACATTTTTTACTTTGTACATCTTTTCTTCTGGGGAATAAACTTCTTCTACTATAACTGGTTCTTTATTAATGTACTCGTGAGCTTCATTCCATTCACTTAGAGGAATTATAACCTCTGTAAATTCCGCCCATTCAGGAATTAATGGTTTGTATTTCGTATCTTTTGTAGTATAAGTATACCCATGATATTTTCCAGGTCCTAATTCTCTCGTTCTTTCAGCTACTATTCCAAAATCTTTTTTCATTTCATTGGCATATACTGCTTCTGTATTACTATAAGTAATCATTACATGATTTACTGGTTTAAATTCTACTTTTACTCTGGTGTAATATTCTGGCTCTTTTGATGTTAAAAAATCTATTAAACGAATATATTTTGTAACTTTATGAGTATATGGTTCGTATTTTTTCATATAGTTTCCTCTTTTCTATAGGATATTATATTATATCTAATTTATTTAAAAAGCAAGATGTTTTTCATTTAGTCCTTTCTGTTATTTTTCCAAATAATAAAACAGGATTATCTTATTTTTTGTAAAGTCTTAGCTTATTTCTACATTTTTATTTAAAAAGATGTTATAATACTTCAAAAGGAAGTGATGTTTGTGCGTTATAAAAAGGTTGTTAATGCCGATGTCATGGTGGAGCAAAGTCCATATTTTATTAAAGAACCTGAAAAGTTTAAAAATAAATGGAAAGATGTTTTTCAAAATAACTTTCCTATCGTTATTGAGCTTGGTATGGGGAGAGGCGATTTTATTATTCAAATGGCAAAAACTTATCCACATATTAATTTTATTGGAATTGAGATGTTTTTATCTCAAATGGTTTATGCTACGGAAAAATTAGAAAAATTAAAACTTCCGAATTTAAAATTACTTCATTTGGACGCAAAGGATTTAGGAAATGTTTTTGGTAAGGAAATTGATACTATTTATTTAACTTTCTGTGATCCATGGCCGAAGAAGCAAGATGAAAAGAAACGTTTTACTCATGAAAATTTTTTGAGAATTTATGATCGAGTATTTAAAAAAGATAAACATATTATATTAAAAACCGATAATAAAGGTTTCTTTCAATATTCATTAGAGTCTTTATCTCAGTATTGGTATACTTTTGATAGAGTAAGTCTTGATTTACATCATGATGAGCACCCGATTGAAAATATTATGACTGATTATGAACAAAGATATTATGTAGAAGGAAGACCTATTTATTATGTAGATGCAAGATTTAAAAATTAATATTCTTGCATTTTTTTCTTAATACATTCAAATTTTCTTCTTTAAAAGCTTCTTTGAAATTTTCTATGTAATTTAACCAACTAGCAAAGTTTTGATGATAAATTAAGGATGGTGCGTGATAAATAGTACCTAGATCCATTACATCTGCACTTTCTTTTATTTCTGGATTTGTAAGATTGTCTGTTATGGTTATTTTTCTTGTACTAAACTTTGGACTATCACTATAAATATCGCCAAAGGTTTCTATAATAAAAATATATTTATTTTCTTTTTTTATACCTATTGCTAATTCTATTGCACAAGAGTATGGTTCTAAACTGCTATAGGCATAAAAAATATTTTTTCCTTCTTTACCTATTTTACTTATTCCTAAAACATTTCCGGAAATGATATGTGTAGGTCTATCATTTAAAGGTTCATAAGTATATCCATCTATTTCTTCTTTCATACCAAATGTATTTTCGGTATCACTTAGTTTTAAATCACCAAAATTAAGTAAAATGGATTCTTGTGATGATATTTCATTTTTCATAATTACTTCTCACAATGGTATTTCTTTAGAATCCGCCTTACCGTTTCTTCTTCTCCGATTGAAAATATTTCATTATAAAATTCTCTTTGAATTTTCAAATATTCTGTTATGGAAGCATTGATACCATTATTTATAACACGATGGTGTTTTTCAAATTCGTCACATTCTTCCGTGTTTATCATTTTGGTTGACGAATTTTCGATATCTTTATAAATTGCAGTAGGAACAGAACCATTGGTTTCAATATTTAAAATATAAATATTTTTTTGGCTTTTATATCCATGAAAGTTTTTTCCTAAACAATAATAAATTCCATTGGTTTTCTCTTCTTCTTTACTATATTTTTGAATTATTTGAGTAATAAGATCTTCTTCACTATTTAAAACCAATTTTCTATTTTCTTCTGTATCTTGATTTTCTAATTTAATGTATTCTATTACATCTTTATTTTCTTTTAATTCTTCTATTCTTTCAAAAGTTTTTAAAAGCTTTGCTCTTTTTTCTTTTACTTTTAATAATTCATTTTTCATTATTAATATATTTTCTTTTTCCATTCTATACACTCCTTATTTACTATTAACATTATAGCATTATAGAAAGAAAATTTTACAATATTTTTATTTTTTAAAACCAACTTTGATATTATTTTAAGAAAAATTTCAATAAAATGTTTATTACTAATTTCTTATCTTTTTTAGATTATCTCTTCAAAACGATATTTTTGAGTGACATCTGGATATTTCTCGTGATCTACTTCCGATAAAAACATTTCTAATGGTCTTGCATAAATGTGATTCTTTTTTTCACTTGAATCTATGCAACAATAGATCACTAAATTTTCGCCTGTTTCACTATGTTTTGCTATAGTAATTACCAAGGCTTTGTTTCCCTTAAAATGTTTCCACATAGTAAAAGGTTTTACTATTCTTTCATTCATTTAATTTTCACCTCTTAAATCTTTCTTTTATTATTAAGTATATCATCTTATAAGAATGTAATCTATGACAAAGAAGACATTTTATATTCAACCGATTTTGGTAATAAATCTTGTTAAAAACTTTCTTCGTTACTCCACATTAAAAAAACAAATTTTCAATAGATTTTGAAATATTATCTTTTGTTTCTTGTTTTAATTCCATTTAATCACCGCCTTCTTTTTATCGTTTTTCTACCATTCTATTTACTAACCGAATTCTTTGTTTTATTAGCAAATTGTTCTTGTAAATTTTTAAATTTAGAGATACTTTCTATAATTCCTTCATAATCCTCTGGATTTCGTTTCATAATTTTTAATTTTTCAGGTGTTATCATCATCTGTTCATAAATTGTTAATATATTTGTAATATCTTCTAAATTGCCTTTTTCTGACAATATTTCGCATTTCTTTTCTAAATATTTCAATAAAATTAATTGAATATTTCCTAATATATTTTGTTTTCCCTTTAAATCTCTAATTTGAAAATTTATTTCTAAACTTCTGAATAATTGAAAAGATTGATTTGTATTTTTTATTTTAAAAGGTGTCAACATATTATTTTGTTCACACCTTTATTTAGTCTTATCAGTTATAAAATTCAACTTGCTAATTTTAAAAATTTCTTTTTTTTCTTATTATATTTTACTTTCCGTGACAATTTTTATACTTTTTGCCCGAACCGCACCAACAAGGATCATTTCTTCCGATTTTTTTATCATTTTTAACAGTTCTATCTGTTTTATCTTTTGCTTCGTTAGTTTCCCCTTTAATAGTTTGTTTTCTTTCTGTATTTTGTTCAATGTTTGCTTTTAGTAAAAATTCAGCTATTGAAGCATCAATTCTATTTAGTAGTTGTTCAAATAAATCGTAACCTTCCATTGTATATGCTTGAAGTGGATTCGTTTGAGCATATTTTCTTAAGAAAATACCTTCTTTTAATCCTTCCATTGCATTTAAATGTTCTACCCATAAAGAATCTATAATTCGTAAGGAAATTGCTCTTTCAAATTCTTCAAAATGTGGAGCATCTTTAATTTTTAATTCATAATCTTCATTAATTAAATCTGTTAAATAATCAATTATTTTTCCTTCATCCATATCTTTAATTTCTTCTACTGTTACTTTTTCTGTTTTCAAGAAGTTTTCATTTAAATAGTTTACAATTGCTTCCAAATCTTTTTCTGTTAATTTTCCTTCTAAAGCAATATGCTCTGTTACAATATCTTCTACTGTATTTCTAAATGTTTCTTTAATTGTATCATGAATAGACTCATTATCAATAATATTATTTCTTTGATCATAGATAATTCTTCTTTGTTCATTCACAACATTATCATAGTCTAATAAATTTTTACGAGTATCAAAGTTATTTCCTTCTACTTTCTTTTGAGCAGATTCAATTGATTTTGTAAGAGATTTTGAACGAATTGCTTGATCTCCCACAAGCCCTAAAGCCATAACCATATTTTTTACTTTATCCGTACCAAATCTTCTCATTAAATCATCTTCAAAAGAAACAAAGAATTGACTTTTTCCAGGATCTCCTTGACGACCAGAACGACCACGTAACTGATTATCAATACGACGTGATTCATGGCGTTCTGTACCAATTACATATAATCCTCCTAATTCTTTTACTCCTTCACCAAGTTTAATATCAGTACCACGACCAGCCATATTGGTTGCAATAGTTATTGCACCCTTTTCACCAGCCATTGCAATAATTTCCGCTTCTCTAGCATGATTTTTAGCATTTAACACTTCATGCTTCAAGCCTTCTTTTTTAAGCATTGCTGACAATTTTTCGTTATTTTCAACAGATATAGTACCAACTAGAATTGGTTCTCCAGTTTCATGAATAGCTTTAATCGTTTTCACAATTGCTTGATATTTTCCTTCTTCTGTAGAATAAACTAAATCAGGTAAATCTTCTCTTACTACTGGTTTATTTGTTGGAATTTGTATAACATACATATTATAGATATTTCTAAATTCTTCTTCTTCTGTTTTAGCAGTTCCTGTCATACCAGATAATTTACTATACATTCTAAATAAGTTTTGGAATGTAATTGTTGCCATTGTTTGAGTTTCTTCATTGATCGTAACTCCTTCTTTGGCTTCTAATGCTTGATGCAAGCCTTCACTAAATTGACGGCCATGCATTAAACGTCCAGTAAATTGGTCAACAATAATAATTGAACCATTATCTACTACATAATCTACGTCTTTTTTAAAACCATAATTAGCTTTTAAAGCATTATTTACATGATGAACCAATGCAGAGTTTCCTACATCATATAAGTTATCTAAATGAAATATTTTTTCTAGTTTTGCTGCTCCACTCTCTGTAATAGAAACAGTTCTTCTTTTTAAATCAACTATGTAATCTTCTTCCGTTAATGATTTTACTGCTCGATCCGCATCTAAATATAAATTTTTAGAATTTTGTTTTCCACCAGAAATAATAAGTGGTGTTCTCGCCTCATCAATTAAAATAGAGTCTACTTCATCAACAATGCAGAAGTTTAATGGTCTTTGAACTCTATCTTCTTTTCTTACTACCATATTATCTCTTAGGTAATCAAAACCAATTTCATTATTCGTAGAATATAAAATATCGCAGTTATATGCTTCTTGTTTTTCTTGAGAATTCATCTCACGCATATTAAGACCTACGGTAAGTCCTAAAAATTTAAATACTCCACCCATCCATTCTGAATCACGTTTTGCTAGGAATTCATTTACAGTTACAATATGTACTCCTTTACCATCTAAAGCATTTAAATAGGCTGGCATTGTTTCAGTTAATGTTTTTCCTTCACCAGTTTTCATCTCAGCAATGTTTCCAAAATGAATGGCTAATCCACCTAATATTTGTACATAGTAAGGTTTCTCTCCTAAAACACGGTAGTCTGCCTCTCTTACTACCGCAAACGCATCTACAATTAAATCATTTAAAGAGGCACCATGTTCTATTCTATTTTTAAATTCTTCTGTTTTTGCTTGTAACTCCTCATCTGTTAAAGATTTCATTTCCTCTTCTTTTGCCATGATTTGATCTGCAATTTTTTCGAACCTTTTTAATTCTTTATATTCGGAATCAATCCATTTTCTAAATAATCCCATCGTTCATAACCTCCGTCTTTCATTATTTTAACATAAAAATTATAAAAAAAATAGAAATTCTATATAAAACAAGTCTTTTTCATTAAAAAATCTTTATTCTACCTTTCCTATTCTTTGTTTCTTATAGAATTACTTTTATGCTTTTTTGAAACAAGTTCTATTATAGGAGGGTATTTACTATTTGTCAAATATTCTTTTTTATTTTTTCCGTTTTCTTTCCAGATTGTTTTCATCGTAATAGATTGTGTGTATTTCTTCTGTTATTAATTCATATTCTTCAAGAGAATTACAATTGATTACATTGTATAAAATTTCGGATAATTTTTCTTGATTTAAATAGTCTTCTAAGTAGGTGTTATAATCTTTGGCATTCTCATAATTAGGACAATATTCATATAAAAAGAGACATAGAAATGGATAATTTTTTGAGTTTTCCATTCCTTTTTCAATTAATAATTCTGAAAAGTTTTTATATCGCTCATTTTCATTTATTGGTAAGTTGGGTATAATTTCATATGTTTCATCATAAAAAATATTATTCCAATTTACTGGTAAAATATTTAAAAACATAAGCATCTGAGAATAGGTAATTGCATCTTTTTCTATCGAATAACCTTTGTTTTTTTCAAAAAGTTCTTGATAGTAGCTTTGGATCTTTTGTTTACTTTCCTTAATATCAAAATTTGGATCTTTTTGAGCCATTTTTTCACAATAAAAAGCTATTTCTTTTCGAAGCATTTGTGACACATTTTCATCAATATGATTCAAATTCTCCCATATCATATCTGGATCATTTTTAAAAATGCTATTTAATGTTTGTTCTTTTCCAATTATTTCTCCTATTAAACTATATAGTATACATTCTTGGTTGTATCCATGTTTGGCCATTAAAGAACATTTTACTTCTTCCATTAATCTTTTTTCTGGTGTTTTTGCTAGAATACTGCTATCTGTATGATATTTTTCATGTGCTAGAGTATCCATATTTTTTTTATCATAATAAATTGTATCATCTACAGCATATCCTTGTAATTTATATGTTGTTATGTTATCACCATTTTTCATCTGCCATAATTGTCCATCAAAATATTTAATTTGTACATTTTTAGAAGATGTCATTGTTTCTATAAAATCAAAACGAGATAAATAGTTAATATATTTCTCTACCATATTTTTATAATTTTCCATGATCTGTTCTTTTTCTTCTTCACTTATATTTTTATTTTCGTTTAATAATTTTTGGTTTTCTTCTAGGAATAGAATCTTTTTTTCCTCGGTTGATAGTTTATCCCAAGACCAAAATATTTCCATGATTTTAGTATTCGTTAACAAAACTACAATTTCTGGGAACGTATCAATTAGAAGAGCCAGATCAAATAAAAATAGTAAAAAAAGAATTTCCTTCCATCTTTTATAAAATATTTCCATGATTTTTTCCTTTCAACAGAATGTTATTTTACAGTTTTCATTATTTCTTTGTCAAGCTATTTTTGGCCACAAAAAAACTACCGGAATCAGTAGTTTTCGAAATTTTTTAATTTTCTACACAACTTACTTCTTCTACATCTACTGCCTGCAATCCTTTTGCAGTTTCAATTAGTTTAAAATCTACAGGATTACCTTCTTTTAGTGTCTTATAGCCATCCTTATGAATTGCTGAATAATGAACGAAAATATCTTCTAAATCTTGATATTCAATAAATCCGTATCCTTTGGTATTATTAAACCATTTGACAGTTCCTCTTAGCATTCTAGTCACTCCCTTCTAACTTTTTACTTCCATTACTACAATATCATGTTTACGTTCATACTGCAAATAATTTTCATCGACAAAATTCGCACGTTTTTCATAATGAAATTCTACATAAGACACGACGTTTTTATTTTACTCCTTTTTAGGATATGAGAAAAGAGTAACTGTTTCAAAATAATCAATTGTGGTTTAATTTTATATTTAGTTTTTTAAAAAAAAGTGCTTTCGCACTTAATTTGTATCTATAATCCCGTAAGAACCATCTTTTCTTTTATAAATAACTGATATATTATTGGTATCTGCATTTTTAAAAATAAAGAAATCATGATCGGTTAATTCTAATTGAAGCATTGCTTCTTCTTCGTCCATCGGTTTTAAAGATAAAGATTTTCTTTTTACAATGACACTTTCATTTTCTTCTTCTTGTTCTTGCATTAATAATTCATATTGTAACGTATCTTTAAATTTTCTTTTTAATTTGGTTTTGTTTTTACGTATTTGTCTTTCTAATTTGTCTATACTTAAATCAATTGCTGCATATAAATCATTCTCAGCAGTTTCGACTCTTAAAGAAAATTTTGGAGTTGGAATAGTTACCTCAAATATATTGTCTCTATTTCTCACACGAATCACAACATAGGCTTTAATTTCTTCTGGTCTTTCAAAATATTGATCTAAATGTCCTAACTTTTCTTCAATGTAATTTCTAATTGCTTCTGTAACTTCTATTTTGTCCCCTCTTATTTCTATTCTCATACTATCACCTTCCTATTTTCATTATACCAAAAAGACAATAAAAAAACTACCGGAATCAGCAGTTTTCAAAATTTTTTAATTTTCTACATAACTTACTTCTTCTACATTCACTGCTTGTAACCCTTTTGCAGTTTCAATTAATTTAAAATCTACAGGATTACCTTCTTTTAGTGTTTTATAACCATCTTTATGAATTGCTGAATAATGAACAAAGATATCTTCTAAATTCTGGCATTCTATAAATCCATAACCTTTTGTGTTGTTAAACCACTTGACAGTTCCTCTTAGCATTTTTAGTCACTCCCTTCCTTCTTTATCATGTTTACGTTTGACTACTACAAACTTTCTCATCGACAAATTACGCGCGTTTCTCTTTGAAAACAAATTTTTACATAAGACACGATGGCTTTATTTTACTCTTTTTCTTAATAAAATGATTTTATTTTGTTTCAAATGTTTTCTTTTTTGTTTTAAATTGGTTTTTTCTTTTATTTTTTTGATTTTTAACTTTTTTAGGCATTTTCATCTCGAAATGTTTTGGAAAGTAAATCTACTATATCTCCATTATCTAATTTAAAATATCCTTTTTTGTAGTTTTTCTCTATTATTCTCTCTTTATTTGCTAGACAACTTTTATGAGTTTGAATAAATCGGGAATCTAATTTTTCTAATAGTTCAGACAATGTTAAATTTATTTTTAAAATAACTCCTTTTTTATCTGTATAAACTACTGCTTTTCTTTCTTCTTTATCCCTTGTGATATATAAAATATTCTTTAAGTAAATTTCTTGCTCCACATTTTTATTTTTAACTTTTAGTCTACCTGTGTCTATTTTTCTACAAAAAATTTTTTCAATATCTTGATTTAAACGGTTATTCATGTCCTGAAATTTTTCAATAAAATCAAACACTTTCAAAACTTTACGATGAACAGTTTCAAACATATTATCATGATTGGTTACAAAAATAATTTCGCTTTCCCAATCATTTTTTCTTATTTTTTCAGCAATGTCTATTCCAGATATACTGCTTTCTAGTTCAATATCCATAATATAAACTTTTGGTATGCAATCTATTCCTATTTCTTTTTGTAGTTCCTCAGTATACTTCTCGAAGTAAACTACGTCTATGTCTTGATCGTATTTTACTGATACGTGTCGGATGATTTTTTTTATCATTTCTTGTATGCTTCTATCATCTTCAACAACTACAAATTTTGTCATTTTTCTCTCCCTTCTCTATTACTCAAAACAACGCGTATAATTATAGCATAAAGTAGGCAAAAAAATAAATACCTTTTTTATGGTATGTATTTTGTAATTAAATAGTTTTTTGGATTATTATAGTAAAAAATATTTTGAACCCTTTTTTTCTTGATGATTGTTATTATTTCCTCATTACTTCCATATAATAAAAATTGTGTTTCCTTTGAATAATGGATTAAAAGAAATTTTAAGAAATCGTCTTGAGAAGAGAAAATATTTAAAGGTAGAAATTTATAAGAAGCATTCTCTTTCGTCTCTACTATATTGCAATACGTTTTATGAATATTTATAATTACTTTATTATTCTTTTTTTCTAACAAAGATGTTTCTTTTTTGTATTTAATGTTTTTGATGCCATTGTTATTTAAAAGAACTGTAAAAATTTCTTTATCGATTTCATTGTAATGAATTGGCAAAATTAAGGTTATTTTTTTCGATTTTAATAGAGTCACCCAATGTTCTTTTTTTATTAATTTTCCTATTTCGTATTCAAAAATGGGGATATTTTTTATTTTTCCATACTGCATTGCTTTTTTAGAAACTGTATATTCTTTTATTATTCCTTTTTCTTTATACTGAATGACATTTTCATAAGGATAGATTAGAATCATTTTGAAAAAATCCCTTTAGGGATTAGAGAAATTCGGAAATATTTTTTCCTAATATTTCGCTTGGATTTGTAATATTGCCATTCAAGTATACTTCAAATAATAAGTTTTCTTTTGTTTTGCTTTGAATTGTGGATTCTGTTGAAGTTCCTATTTTCATTCCACGTGTAACAGTATCTCCAATATTTACTGTTGAATCTTTTATCATATAATAGATTGAGGTTAATTTATTTGAATGTTCTATTGTTATGACAGTTCCTAATATTTCGTCTGTTTTTTTATCTTTTACTATTCCATCCATGATCGCGACAGCATCAAAAGTTTTTTCGCCTCCATAAATAATTCCTGTATTTGGCATATAGGTATTTTCATAGTAGATAAGTGCTTTTGTTTGATTTTCTTCTGTATCATTTTTATCATAATAGGAAATGGCGATGGAAACATTTTCTCCAGAGTATGGATTTATAATTTTTAGTTCTTCTTTCTTTTCTTCATTTTCATTGTTTGATGGTGGTTCCTTTGGTTCTTCTGTTTCACCAAATACGCTCATGGTAAAATTGTAATCATCATCTTGTTTTTCTTTGGTTTCTAATAAATTTTGACTTAAAAAAGTGATTCCAAATGCCATTAATCCAAGTACTACTAAATAAATTGTTGGTAATACGTAACTTCTTAATTTTCTTTTTTTCATTTTAAAATTCCTCCTAAAATTATTTTGAGAGGAACTTTTTATTTTATACCTTAAATTTTTTCAATTTTGGTATTTTGGTAATAGTGTTCTAATATTTGTTTATAAGTATAATTTTCTTTTGCCATTCCATTTGCCCCGTATTGACTCATGCCAACTCCATGTCCATACCCTCTTGTGACAAAAGTTATTTCTGTATCCGATATATTGAGATCGAAATCTGTTGAACGTAATCCAAGTTTACTTCTTATTTCTGTTCCTTTCCATGTTTCTCCGTTTATGGTGATTGTATTTACTCGATTTGAATTCGTTCGTTCAATATTTTCAATTTTAATATCATAACAATCGATTTCTAATGCATTACAAAAATCTTCTTTTTTTATTGATTTGGTTACTTCGTAGTTTGTTAAGGAAGCATTATCCCAAGAAGAATCTACTTGATTTAAGTAAGGCAAATCTTGTTTAAATACAAGTTCTGAATTTTCTGTATAGCCATTACTCATAGAAAAATAAAAGGCGTTGATCACTTCATCGTTATATGTTACTACTTCTCCTTGGGTTTCTTTGACAGCATCACGAATCTTTAAGTAATTTGGAAAAAAGGATAGTCCCCATTGACTTAAGAGGGTTCGGTTATCTTTATATGCTTGATCTTTTACTCCCATTATTAAATCATAATTTAAATTTTTCCTTGTATTTTTTTTATATATAGCAAAGGTTCTCGCGGCTACTGCTTGAGCTTTTAAAGCTTCTTGTTCAAAGGATGCTGGCATTTCTGCAGCCACGACACCAACTATATAATCTTCTAAGTTGATGGTAGTTATGGAATTATCTGTTTCATTTAATAGTCTGATGGTTATAGGTTCTTCTCCATCTATAGGAGGGATTGGAATTGTATAATCTTGTTTTTCAGCATACGATAATATACTAAGTAATGTTACGGTTAATATTAATACAACTGATAGTAGTATTTTATTAGTCATGGTATCTCCTATAAAAATTCTAAAATAAATTTTGTTGATAAGTATCCTAAAGCTAAACTTAATAATATTACTAATATTCGCGATTCAAAATAGCGATTTTTTTTCAATATTTTATCAAAGTTTATTCCTGATAAAGCAAAAGCTGAAAGCATAGAAGTGATTAAATATATATATATTCTATAATCCATATTATGCACCTTTTTCGTAATTTATGATTTTGTTTATTCTTCTTATATGTCTTTCTTCAGTAGGATTAGGTGTTTCAATAAACGTTTTAACAATATTTAATACTGTATTTTCATCTAATCCTCCAAAGGCTATTACATTTGCTCCATTGTGATTTTTTGCGTGATGGGCATCACCTTCATTTAACACTCTAGCACAGCGTATTCCTTTCACTTTGTTTGCCGCGATGGAAATTCCTATGCCATTGCCACATATTAGTATTCCAAAACTATCTTTATTTTTTAGCACTTGTTTACATACATCGAATGCAAAATCTGGATAATCATCCTGTGGATTATTTTCTATTTTTGTATATTCTGCTTGATATCCTTGTTCTATTAATTTTTTTTCTAATTCTTTTCCCATTTGGGCTCCTTGATGGTCGCCTCCAATAAATATTTTCATTTTTTTCCTCTTTTCTTTTTTATTATACTAAAAAATAGGTTAAAAAAAACTCGCATTATGCAGTTTTTTCATCTTTATTCAAATTATATTTTTTGTTAAATTTCTCGATGTTTCCAGCTTTACTTGCTTTTCCTTGACGTCCTGTATAAAAAGGATGACATTCAGAACATACTTCCACTTCTATATTATCTTTTGTAGACATTGTTTTGAAAGATGCTCCACAAGCACATTTAATTGTAACTTCTTTCATTTCTGGATGAATATTTTTCATTGTTACTCTCCTTTCGCCATACCTAATTCTAGGCATAGATTTCTTTGTTTCCATAGTATTATATCATATATAAACGTTTTTGCAACAAATAATTTTCAAATTTTTGGAAGATACATTTTCACTAAATTATTGCATTTCTACTTTTGATTTATAAATTTTTTTCAGCAAACTTTCTTACTAATTTTTGTTCATTTTGAGATAAAGTTTGATTATCATATTCTTTGATATATCTTTCTTTATTTTGGCTGTAAAGCTTTAAAAAAGCAAGTTCATCTTCTAAATTCAAACGGATATTATAGTTGTCTTTATTTAAATTTACTACATTATTATTTGGGATCAAATTTTTTTCTTTTTCTTTTTTTAATGTTTCTAATTCTTTTTCAGCTTCTGTTATTTTTTCTTTTAAATAGTCTAATTCTATCTCTAATCCTAAAGTTGTTTTCTTCAAATCCTTTTCAATCAATTTGTTTACAATCACTGCAGATATTCCTAGAGAAAGAAAGATTATAAAAAGCATATTTAATCCTCTTGATAAAGGAAGAAGAGAAAGTAGTAGATTTAATGAAGTAAATGCTAAAGATACCCATTCTTCTGTTTTTAGTTTTTTTAACATTTTACTTGAATTTACTTTCTTTCTTTTTTGGCATTCCATTGTTTCTTCTAATATTTCAATTTCATTTTCTTTTAAGAAAATTTCTTTTATATTATCTTGATATTTTTTTCTTTGTAATCCCAATTCTGTATCATAAACTATTACTTCTTCATCATTTATATATTCTTTATACATTTTATTTTCCTCCTTTGTTTAATATACTTAAAAGATATCCTACTTTCATTACTATTTTTTCACAATTTTTCATTGCAATTACTTTAAAATACGCTTTCCCACCTACTGTTAATGCTGAAATAAAGGAAGAAATAAGAATTGTTGCCAGAATACTATTCATTCCTAAATTTACTAAATAAATTCCTAAAGTAGCTCCTAAAGAACCACTTAATATACCACAAATATCACCAATAACATCATTGCAAATACTAGAAACTTTATTTGAGTTTTTTAATAATTTAATGCAAGAGGAAGCTCCTTTTCTTTTTTTTGAATTCATTGCATGAAAAGGAGACTCTTTGGCAGTTAGTGTTGCTACACCAATCATATCAAATAAAATTCCTATTCCTATTACAAACAAAATCAGTACAGTAAGAATAATTACATTAAAATTAGATAAATAAGTAGACAATCCGCTGAAAATTGCTGATAAAATAAAAGATGAGATAAATACGGTTATAATCCATTTCTTTTGATCTTTCATAACTCTCCTATTGAAAAAAAGTTCCTAAGAACCTTTTATTTACTACATTGTTGTGGTTAATCACAAATTAATTTTACGGCTTAGGTCGAGTTGAATTTCTCTAACACTCACCATTAGTTACCCTCAGACGATTTCTCTTTCAGAATGTTAATGAATCGTTACCGATTTCATTACTCGATTGCCACTTAGTCCGTACTTTAATCCTTATGATGTTGACATACTAGAGGTTTTCCCTAACACAAATCCATAGTAGTTATTCGCTTTTGCAGTAATGTTTTCAAAATATCCCACATTACCACTCACGACATACGTTTTCATCATTTTCTTCGCGTAGTAAAAGGAGGTTAGTTATATGCCGTTATAACGTTCCTTAAACTTAAAATTATATATTCACCCTAACCTGGGCGGATAAAGCAAAATATATAAAGTGCTTTTAGACGCAATTGATAGATTTTTAGCCCTATCTTCATACTATTTATGTGACTAGTATAATGCACCACACATTAAAAATTATAACATGTTTACATTTATTTGTCAATATGTGGTCTTTTGTAGTTTTAATTTCACTTCTTTTTTATTTAAAGTATTTAAGATTTTATATATTTCTAGTAAATCTAATGGATTTAAAAAATCTCTTGAATTTAAATGAAAATAATTTATTAAACCGAGTTTTATTTTATTAGGAATATGTTTTTCATATTTTTTCAGTAATCGTACAATCCTATCCACTGGTGCATTTTTTAAATCATATTTTGAGCCAATTAATCCCATTCTCAATAATTCTTGACTTATTTGATCAATATCTAATTTTTCATCTAATTCATTAAAATAAAATTTTAAAAGTTTGTGTTCTCTGGAAGTTATCTTGAAATCTAACTTTTCTTTTATTTCTTCATATGTTTTATTTTCGTATTTTTCTATTATCTCTACATAATTTAATGGGATGAATGTATCTTCTAAATTTATTTGATATATTTTTGTTTTATACTCCATTATGATTTGACTCTTAAAGTTATAAAATTCTTGGGTTTGTAAATTTGTTTTTTGATCTTTGATTTTTTTTAAACTTTTTAATAGTTCTTCTTCTGTTATTGCATATTTTTTTATTAAATCTTTTTTGGTTATTTTATAGGGACTAAAGTATATTTCTTTATATATTGTTCTTTCTAATTCTGTAAGATTGTTTTTAAAATACATGTATTCTATTATATTTAAAGGATGAATGGGTTCTAGTTTTCTTATTGCTATGTTTTTATTTTCTTTCTCTTTTAATTTTTGTAATTTTATTCGATATAAATGTTGACTTTGAATAAGATTCTTTACTTTTTTTAAAGCATCTTGCATTATAATTTCTGTTCTTTGTTTACTTATTCCAAATAGATATCCTAAACTTTCCAAATTTCTATTATTTTCCTTTTGCAAAATATAATAATAAATCATAAAATATTCTATTTTGGATAAAGTATCTTGCAAAACTAATAATAATTCTCTATCTGTTATTTGATTTAATAGAACTGTATAATCTTCACATTCTGTTTCTACTTCCATTGCATAATCTATATTCAGTAAATTTCTTGTTTGAGTTGTTTTTAACAATTCTAAAGTCTCTGGTAAAATATTTAATTTTTTCCTTATCTCATCATCAGAAGGTGTCGTTTGACTTTGTGATAGTATTTTATTATATTTACTTTTTTTGTTTAAGAAAGAAAGGGGTTCTTTTACTTCTAATTCTTTTTCTTCAATGGCACGCATAATATACATAGAACATTTTGTTGTTACATATGTTGTTAATGCAGATTTTTCAGGATTGTAGTCTTCTATTGCTTTTATTAAAGCTATATTTCCTTCTTGTATTAAATCCATAATTTTCAAATGAGTCGTTTTTGTTTGATAGTACATTGCTATTTTAACTATAAGTTTTAAATTTGAAACAATTAATTTTTCTTTGGCTTCTTTCTTTCCATTCTTATATTCTTGCCATATTCTTTTTTGTTCTTCCTTATCTAGTATTGGATAATTTTCAATTTCTTTTAAATAGATTTTTAAGTTTTCATCATAGATCATGCTGCTTCACCTCGGCTCTCCTATTATAACAAATTTTTAAATATTTTGAAGCATTAAATCTTTTATTTTTTGATGTCCTTTATAATTCATATAAAAAGAAGTATCATTAAAAAAATATTCTTTTTTCTGTGATAGTGATTCAATATTAATAAATTTCATTTGTAGTTTTTGACAGATTTCTTCTAAAGATGCATTGATTTTTCTAGTATTATCTATTGATATTTTTTTTGTAGAATACAATCCAATTACATAAATTTCTTTTTTGTTGTAAATTTTGATTTGTTTTAAAATACTCTCCATATTTGAAATGTAGTTATCTACATCTTTTGATTTTATTTTATTCTTATTATTTAATTTTACCATTCCAATTGCAATAGTTATTATTTTGGCTTTAGC
>CANPWX010000005.1 GCA_947585065.1 uncultured Bacilli bacterium
TGTTAGAGAAAAATTGTGAAATTTCCTTAATATCTGAAGTTACTGGCTTAACTCTGGAAGAAATTGATGCATTAAAAAACAAAGGGCTATAGTGTTTAAAAAGCATTATAGCTTTTTGAATGGTGTAAACTTATTGACAAATGCTTTACAAAGAAAAGTTATTTACAAAAAAGAATTAAATCGATATAATAGATACATAAGGTTATTGGTGGTGGTTTTATGGATTCTCAAGAAGAAAATAAAGAGATAGACGAAAATTCGTCAAAATCTATTTCTGTAGAAGAAATGGATTTAGAAACCCCCGATGAATTGCAAGCAACTGGTGAAAAAAAACTAATTAATAAACTTTTAAAAAATAAAATTATTATGATAGAAATAGTATGTGCGATAGTCTTTTTTGGGTTAATTATTATTTTAGTTTTATTTTCAGAAGGTACGGGAACCAATGATATTCCCTATTATGAAAGTACAAATAAATGTGAAAATGTGAAAGTGGTTTATGAACCATTTGGCGAGAAAGAAAGTTCCAAAGAATACATACCTTTGGAAAGTTATGTAAAGGGGGCAATGTTTGCTTATTTAGATGATTTAACAGAGCTACCAGAGAATAGTTTTCAGTATTATTATGCCCTTGCTATTGCCATTAGAACTGAAGCAATATCACGGGATTGCACAGTGACATATTATGATAAAGAAATAGTAACGAATAATAGCATTAATAACTCTTCAATAGAAAGAGCTTTAAGACTTTCTCAAGGTTTAATTTTAACAAATCATGAAAAAGAAATTATACCTGTCCGACTTTCTAGTTTTTGTTGGACAGAAAATGAAAACAATCAATATTCTTTATACCAAGTTAGTATTCCATCAGAGTTTGTAAGTTCTTATTACAGTAATGATATCTACTCAGACTGTAAATGTAATTATGTAACAAGAATTATAAAAGGAACTTATGAAAATGATGAATGTAAACCAAATAAATGTTATGAAATATGGGATACGAATTGGAAAGTTTCAGTAGATCCGGTTACAGGAGAAGAAGTAAAAATTCCAACAGAATGTAACTTAGAATGGAAACATCAAGAAAAAGAGAATAGTTATAGTGTGTTAGGCTCTTTACAATTATATTTAAAGTACGGGCATGATCACATGAATCTATTTCGAGAATTTTATGGAAATGACATTCAACTTATGACAATAAATAAAAATGAGGTAAAGGATAATGTGATCTCAGATAGTAAAACGAATTGTTCTGATTTTAGTATTACTACCACTACATTAACAAAGACAGAATTTATGAATCGAGTTCAAAATTTTGAATATCTATCTGACTCAGCTAGCCAAAGGGAGCAATGGAATTATTTAGTAAGTCAAGCATCGAAAGTATATGATTACTCTGTTGCCCATGGAGTAAATCCAGAATTAGTATATATTCGAGCTTATTTAGAAGGTTTAAGTCCTGCCACCCTTTATCCTAACTATTATAATTACTGGGGAATTGCTTGCTATAATAATATGCCATTATCTACTTGTACGAGTTATAAAAGTATAGATGAGGGGATTGCTGGTTTTGTCGGGGTATTAAATCGTTACGAAAATTTTTCTAAATTTTCTCAAAGATATGCTTATTTAGGGGATAATTGGTATAATCCAGGAGATTCTGGAAAAGGTGGCTGCTATTATGCACCATATTTAAGTGTTAAAGATGATCCTTATGTTCAAGATGCTTGTTCAGAAGAACGGAAAGGGCATTGTGTTTATGGAGTAGATGAAAGTATGTGTCTTCCCACGAGAGAAGTGGATCGAGATGCTTATGGAGATTATCAAGGATCTAATATGAAAACTATGCGTAAAAGAATTTTTGGAATTGAATCAAATACTTGTAGTAATAATACATTAAACTATGGAAAATGTACCATTTTTAATCAAGCAGATTCAAGATGGGCAAGTGATGCCTTAGGACATAGTTCTGTAGATACTTTAGGAAATGCTGGATGTGCAGTGACATCTGTGGCTATTGCTATGACTTGTACAGGTTTAATTGATGATGATAATTTTTCTCCAGCTATTTTAAATGAAAAAATCAAAGAAGTGGAACATGGGTTTGATGATTCCTTAATCTACTGGAATAATGCTGCATTAACTTCTTATATTCCTTCATTTCATGCAAGCGATTCCGTACCCATTAGTTTACTAGAAAAAAAAGAAATAAAAATTAATAAATTAAAAAATGCGATGGGGGAGAATAAAATTCCAATTGTTCATTTATCAAGAGGACATTATGTTGTAATGGTTGGAATTAATGAAGAAAATAATACAATTACTGCTTTAGATCCATCTGGCGGGAAAGAAAATGTAATTGATATTAATAGCATTGATGGGGTAAGATATTATACTTTTTAGAAAGGAACTAGTATGAAAAAAAATAAAATAATTCTAATAGGAATTGGTGTGATATGTATTTTATATGGGGTGGTGTTTTATTTTTTAGTAGGATCAAAAACAACTACAACAGGACATATTATTGTATCGAATTTAGGCGGATTTTATTGTAAAGCAAAAGATTGTGTTTTTAAATCAATTGAAGATATAGAGGTAAATAATAAAAAAATAAATGTATATAGTCAAAATGAAAAAATCGGAAATTATAATTTCCTTTATTCCAATCGATGGGATTTTTATGAGAATGGCGAATGGGTTCCTTTTTATGGAGAATTTGTAGGAATAGAGGAAAGCTTAAATGCAAATGTAAAAGCATATCAATATGAAGAACTTTCTAATTCCGATCAAGAAGTAGTTCTTACTTTATTAAAAGAAAAAGGAATAACTACTGATTTTTCTCATTATAAAGGAGAAGCATTAGTACTTGATTTCGATGAAAATGATATAAAAGATCGTATTATAACAGTTTCCAATCAAACAGAAGAAGAAAGAAATGGACCATATTACTCTTTATTATTTTTAGAGTTAAATGGGAAAACAATAGAGATTTTTAATGAAACAACTACTTCTATTTATCATATTCCTTTTTTTAAAGTATCGAGTATTTTTACTTTAGATGAAGAAAAAAATCCAAGGTTGATTGTGGAGAAATATTATTTTAATAATGTTGGAGAAGATTCTATATCTATGTACCAATTAAATGGTAAAAAAATAAAAGAAATATGTTCAAAAGAGTAATTGAAAAACAGAAAATTGAAGAAAAAAGTGTTTGTGTTTTCTCTCTTTTATTGTATAATATAAGGGACTACGAGGAGGTCATTTATGAAATTTCGGGTTGCTAAAAAAGATTTTATTATTTTTATTATATTTTGTATATTTTTACTTTATTTATGTGCCATCGCGGTTTTAAATTTTTCTAGTTTTGCAGATGATGGATCCTTCTTTGGATTAAATCCATTTCCTGCATTTACTGGCGATTATTTAATATTAACATTATTTATGTTTGGAATTGCTTTAGTAATTATTTTTTCTAGTGTATCTTCTTATATTTTTGATCGAGATAAAAGTGCAAAGAAAATACTTACAATAGGGGATAAAGAAGAAAAAGGATACTCAAGATGGGCAAGCGATAAAGAAATGAAATCCGATCGTGGAGTAGTTCATGTAATGAGTACGGATCAACATGTAGAAGGAGCTGGAGTTCCATTAATTAATGATGGAAAAAATATTTGGGTTGATGATAGCGATTACCATTCTATGGTAATAGGTTCTACTGGTTCTGGTAAATCAGAAAATTTGGTAAAACCAATGGTAAATCTACTTGCTAAAAAAGGAGAAAGTATCATTATTAATGACCCAAAAGCAGAACTATATAAATACTGTGGCGATTATTTAAAAGAGCAAGGATATAATATTATTGTTTTAAATTTCCGTGAACCAGATAAAGGAAATGCTTGGAGTCCTTTGGCAATGCCTTACTATTACTTTAAAAATGGTAATATGGATAAAGCTACGGAATTAGTAGAAGATATTGCCAATAACATTTTAGTAGATCCTAAAAATAAAGATTCTGCCTTCTGGGAAAAATCTGCTGCAGACTATTTTTCTGCTTTAGCAATTGGTTTATTTCGAGATGCAAAAGAAGAAGAAATTAATTTTAATTCCATTAATGTAATGAGTACGGTAGGCGAAGAACGTTTTGGAGCAAGTAACTATATTAAAGAATACTTTAATTTAAAGGGAGAAAGTTCTCCAGAATATATTTCAGGTTCTACAACATTTAATGCACCTAGTGAAACAAAGGGTGGAATTTTATCAACCTTTCGTCAAAAAATTCGTATTTTCTCAACAAGAGAAAAATTATCCGAGATGCTTTCCTATAGTGATTTTGATATGCGAACAATTGGAGATAGAAAAACAGCAGTATTTTTAATTATTCATGATGAGAAAACTACTTATCATAGTTTACTGACGGTATTTATAAAACAATGTTATGAAACACTGATTGAAGTTGCTCAAACAAATGGAGGAAAATTAAAATATCGAACCAATTTTATATTAGATGAATTCGCAAATATGCCACCTCTTCAAGATGTCGATTCAATGGTTTCAGCCGCACGTTCCCGAGATATCCGTTTCACATTTATTATTCAAAATTTCTCTCAATTAAATGATGTATATGGAAAAGAAGTAGCAGAGACATTAAAAGGAAACTGTGGAAATTTAATTTATTTAATTAGTACCGAGATGGCAGCCTTAGAAGAAATTAGTAAAATGTGTGGAGAAGTAAAAAGTAAAGAAAAAGATAAAACTGCTTCTACTCCATTAGTTACGGTTTCTGATTTACAAAAAATGAAATTAGGACAAGTAATTATTAAAAGGCTTCGTATGAATCCATTTAAAACAAAATTAGAACCAGATTTTAAAATGAATTGGGGAATTAAAAGAAAAGATATGCCATTCCCTGAAAGAGAACAAAAACCAGTTGCAACATTTGATATCAAGACATATGTTTCAGAAAACAAAAGAAAAAGAATGATGGAAAACGGGCCTCAAACAGATGGTTTTAATCCATTTATGCCATCCATGGGACCTAATCCTTTTATGAATAGTATGCCTCCTATGAGTAGCGGTGGTTTTCCAGACAAGTCAGTAGATGATATGATTCCTGGTTTAAATAAACCAGTATCGAGTTTAACCAATGAAGAAATTGATAAAATGATTGCAGATATTGATAAAAAGTTAAAAGAACTCGATGAAGAAGAAGCAAGAGAAAAAGAAGAATTAGAAAAGAAAGCAAAAGAAGAAACACCAAAGAAAATAGAATTGCCTGAAAAGAAAGAAGAAGAGGAAAAGCCAAAAATAAATATTGATATGGACTCCATAATCAGAGATGATAATACAATTACAGACGATGAATTTTTTGATGATTTTTTCCATGAAGACTGAAAAGTCTTTTTCTTTTGGGTAAATATTATATGCGAAAAATGATATTTTGCATACCCTAAAATAGGTGGAAAGTATGAAAAGAATTCATTTAAGAGAGTATCAAAGAAGTATGGGAGAATTAATTGACTTATCCAGTGTGGCTGATTTCAATAGCAACCCGACTCCAGGAGCTAAAAACATTCCTTATCAAAAATTTATGCTATATTATGATCGTCTATTAGACAAAAATAAACCTTATTTTTTTATCTGTGAAAAAGGGTTGCATAGTGGAAAAGTCGTCCGAATGTTAGAATATTTTGGCTACAACGTAACACAAGTACTTCATTAAAAAGAGAAAGAGCAAAAGCTCTTTTTTATTTCTATTTTCTTTTTATAAAAAATAAGGTATAATATTTTTAGAATGGGATTGATAAGTATGTTTGGTAAGATACTAGATGTAAAAGAAAATTTAGTCATGGTTGAAAATTTAACAAAATCGATACCTTTAAGTTTAAAAGGAGTTCATGTTGCTTTTGAGGAAGAAAATAGAACAGTGATTGGAAAAATAACAGAGATAAGAAAAGAAATAATAGAAATATTCTTAATTGGAGAAATAATAAATGATAAATTTATTCCAGGAATGGATAAAGCTCCTTCATTAGCAAAACCGGCAAGAATAGTAAACGGAAAAGAATTAGTCACCTTTATTGGTAACCAAAACTACAAAGACAAGCAAACATTACTGATAGGTGGTTCTACTACTTATGATAATTTTAAAATCACCGCGAGCATGAATGATTTTTTTTCCAATCACTTTGCTATCATTGGCAATTCAGGATATGGGAAAAGTTGTGGAGTAGCGAGAATTTTACAAAATTTATTTTATTATAACTCAGTTCCTCCTAAAAATATGCACCTAGTTTTATTTGATGTTTATGGAGAATATCAAAATTCTTTTCAAAAAATAGAAAGTATCCCAGGAATGCATATTAAAATTTTTAAAAATGAAAAAGAAGATATAGGAAATGTAATTTCACTACCACCATATTTCTTAGATGCAGATGATTTAGCGATTCTTTTAAATGTAGAAGATCCCTATTTAATACCCATATTAGAAAAAGCTATTCAATATGTGGCCATTTTTAAAAGTGAAGATCCAACTGCATTAGAATATCAAAATAATATCATCGCGACTAGTTTATTAGAAGTTCTATCAAGTGGAAAAGAAGCATCTCAAATACGTGATCAAGTTCTTTCAATTTTAAATAAATATCATACTGTAGACATAAATGAAAATAGTGAAATAAAAGAACCAGGTTATACGAGAACCATAAGACAATGTTTAAATATAGACTCTCAAGGAAAAATTAATGCCATATCTCAAATAATCAATTTTTTAAATCAATATAAAAAAACAAACTTACAAGCCTATCATTTTGTTCCAAATCTAGTATATTCATTAGAAGATATCTATGATGCTTTAGAATTCGCATTATTAAGTGAAGGAGTTTATAACAATGTATCCATGTACGAAAGAGCAAATGGTCTAAAAGTTCACTTACATCAAATTATAAATGGTCCTAATCGCAAATTTTTTGAATATAAAGAGGTAATTAGTAAAAAAGCATATGTAGAAAGTTTGTTTCTCTCACCAAATAATGAAAATGTTCAAATTGTAACAATTAATTTAAACTCATTAGAAGATCGATTTGCTAAAATTTTAACCAAATTATATTCTAAATTATTTTTTGACTATGCTACATCTTTAGAAGCCAGAGGAAGTTTTCCAATTAATATCATTTTAGAAGAAGCCCATCGATATGTAAATAAAGATCGAGACGAAGAAGTAATAGGCTATAATATATTTGATCGAATCACCAAAGAGGGAAGAAAATATGGAATACTGATGGGCTTTATTACGCAAAGACCAAGTGAATTATCAGAAACAGCACTATCTCAGTGTTCTAACTTTTTAGTATTTCGTATTTTTCATCCAGATGATTATAAAATCATTGATGCCATCACATCAAGTATCACAAGAGATGATTTAGAACGATTAAAGTCTTTAAGAAAAGGAATGGCTTTAGCGTTTGGAAGTGCATTTCATATTCCGTTAATTGCAAAGTTAGATATGCCAGATCCACCACCTTTAAGTAGTAATGTAGATATTGAAAATATATGGTTTTCATAAAAAAAGAACTTTCGTTCTTTTTTTTAAAATGTTTTAATCGTATAAGGATTTTCTAAGGTACCATCACCACTAGAAAATAAAAGATCAGTAGGTAAGGATAAAACAGGCCTGATATCTTTTTTTGCACTAGCATAATCTAAAGATAACTTTCCAGTTGGATCAGAATAATAAACATGATAAGTATCTTCATCAGTACCATTAATGAACCAATAACGACTCGTAGTAACAGATAAATAATTATAATTAGAACAATTTTTAGAAATACTTGTTTCACATTTACTATCCAAAGAAGCATTCATAAAATCATATACAGACATTAAAGACATTGGAGTTTGAACCATTTCAAAACATTCTATGGAGCCAGAAGTATCATTTTCATTTTTATTTCGATTCCCAGCACAAGCTTCTGTTGGAATAATGTAAGGATGATAAGAAGCAAAATCTCTTTCATATATTTGTGTTAAACTTTCTTTGATTCTACTACTTTCAAAACTATTTCTCCCGCGATTACTATTAATAGTTTCATTATAACGATCATCATATACATAAGTAGTAGAACGTTTATTAACTGTATCAGCAAGTACAATCAAAAAAGAATCTTCATTAAATTTTATAATTCTCCATAAAAAACCTGCAAAAGAAAGATAATTTGTTACATATTCTCCTCGATAAGTATAAAAATCATTGAGAAGATATAATCCATCTTCCTGTTCATTCAAAGAAAAAATAGGACTCTTATTTAAAATTTGATCATATAATGTGAAACTTTCATAATTATCACAACTAAGAATAGGAGTAAATCGATAATTCCCTTCATTATAATAAATAGTAACTACTCCCGTACAAGTTTTATCTTTGCTAATTTTAGAAAAATCTTTTAAAAATTTTTCATTAGTTAAAGTAGAATGATCAATACGAACAACAGGATTCGTTAAAGTAGGAAGAAAGCTAGGATTTTTTTGAACATATTTTGAAGTGCTTTCTACTAATTTTTCTTCTAGTTCAGTATAACTATATCGTTTAGTTAGCCGAATAATGAAAAAAAGTAAAACAGAGAATAGAAGAATAAAACAAAGAATTCCTATACCATATAACACTATTTTTTTCTTGTCCTCTTTCCATAAATTTTGTAAAATTCCCATAATATCACCCAATTCTAATAAAATTATAACGAAGATTGAAACAAAATGCAATTAGGAAAAAGAAAAAACAGAGAATATTCTCTGTTCATACTATCGATTATAGAATTCAACGATAAGAGCCTCATTAATTTCAGAATTTAATTCAGAACGATCTGGACGTCTTACATATTTACCAATCATTTTCTTTTTATCAAATTCGACAAAAGGTTTTGTAGTTTGAGTAACCTCTAAACTTGCAAGAATAGCTGGATGATTAAGAGATTTTTCTTTTACAGAAATTTCATCTCCAACCTTACAAGTGTAAGAAGGAATATCTACTTTTTGTCCATTTACTAAAATATGTCCATGATTGACAAGTTGTCTTGCTGCTCGACGAGTAGTTGCAAGTCCCATACGATAAACTAAATTATCTAAACGGCTTTCAAGTAAGAATAATAAATTTTCACCAGCAATTCCTTGCATATGAGAAGCTTTCTCAAATACTTTATGGAATTGTTTTTCATTAAGGCCATATAGAAAACGTACCTTTTGTTTTTCTTGTAATTGAACACCATATTCACTTAATTTTCTACGTCTATCGTTTCCATGAACACCAGGAGCAAAAGGACGACGAGCTAAATCACGTCCATTTTCTAATGTAGAAAAACCTAAATGACGAGATTTTTTATATTGAGGACCTGTGTATCTTGCCATAAATTTTCTCCTTTCTATTTTATTTGAAAAGTTTTTAAGACATTTTTTTATAGGGAGTAGTTACTAGCAGGTTCTAATTGGCAGATTATACTAATGACTTTAAAACTACACATTACAAAAAAATTATCTTGCTGCCACTTCCAAGCACTTTAGATTATACTAATAATACCCATATTTGTCAAATAAAACTTGCATAGAAACGGAACTACTTCAAAAATAAATAAACTTAGTATATAATGGAATAGAAAGGAATCGGTTAATGAGAGAAAACCATTTCGAATTAATTGATGATACGTGGTAGTATGATCCCAAAAAGTATTCAAAAAATTTTAAACACATTAGAACAAAATGGTTTTGAAGCCTATTTAGTAGGTGGTTTTGTTCGAGATACATTACTAAATCGCAAGACAAATGATTTTGATATTGCAACAAATGCTAAACCAAAAGATTTATTAAAAATTTTTTCTGTTTTTAAAGAAAACATAGAATATGGCTCTTTTCATTTAAAAGTAGAAAATTATACAGTAGATATTACAACTTATCGAAAAGAATTAAAATATGAAAACAATCATTTAACAGAAATAGAATATACATCGAACTTATTAGAAGATATAAGCCGCAGGGATTTTACTATCAATGCTATGTACATGAACAAAAAAGGCATTTTAGTTGATCCTTATCATTATAAAGAAGATATAGAAAACAAAATAATTAGAACAATAGGGAATGCTCGTGTACGCTTCCAAGAAGATCCTATTCGTATTCTCCGTGCGATAAGATTCGCGGCAATGTTTCATTTTAAATTAGATAAAAAATTAATTTATGCAATGAAAAAAGAAAAAAAGAGACTATTGAATATCCCAGTAGAACCAATTCAAAAAGAATTAGATAGGATACTGCTTTCTAACGGTTTTCCAATTTTAAAAAAACTGCATTTACTTACTGTACTAGGTATTACGAGTAAAAAGATTGTATACGTAAATGATTTAGTAGGGCTTTGGGCTCAAATATCTTCTACAAAAGACTATCATAAAGAAAAAAATTTTCAGAAACGTAAAAAAAATATAGTGAACCTATTAAAATGTGGTACAATAAAGTTGTTCGATTTATATGAATATGGATATTATGATTGCAAAGTAGTCGCGACAATTCTAAATTTTCCAATGCCTGAATTAGAAAAAATGAATGCCTCTCTTCCAATGCATTCCCGTAAAAAAATGGCTATGAATGGCAAGGAAATAGAAGAATATTCGCTAGTTCATAAAGAAGAACTTGGTCTTTTAATTCGCAAGATAGAAGAACAAATTTTATCTGGAAAATTAAAAAATGAAAAAGAATCCATTCAACAATTTTTAAAAAATGAGGTGATACCAAATGCCAAACATTGAATTTCTAACAGAAAAACGTTTTACACTTTCTACGCATTTAATCGAAATAGCTGTAAAAAATAAACTTTCATTAATAGAATTTTTACTTCTCGTATATTTTGAAGATGCAGTAGATAAAACATTTGATGTCGATCGTATTTGTAAAATATTATCATTAAATAGCAAAGAAGTACTAGAAGCATTTAATCACTTATTAACATTGAATTTTTTAGAAATAGAATCAAGTAAGGATGATTCCAATAAACGATGTGAGAGAATAAGCCTCGTACCAATGTATCAAGCAATTTTTGAAAAAAAGATGGATAATAGAAGAGAACAAGAAAAAGAAAATATTTTTGATGTATTTCAAAAAGAACTGGGTCGTAAAATAAGTCCTATGGAATATGAAATAATTAATGCTTGGCTAGAAAAAGGATTTTCGGAAGAATTAGTACTAGGAGCATTAAAAGAAGCGGTATATAATGGAGTAAGTAGTTTAAGGTATATTGATAAAATTCTATATGAATGGAAGAAAAAAGGATATAAAGAAATGAAAGATGTAGAAGTAGGTTTAAAAAGTTTTAGAAAGGAAAAAGAGACAAAAGTAGATCTCTTTGATTATAATTGGCTAGATGACGAAAGTGAATGAATTGATTGTAAATGAATTAGAAAAAATGTATCCTCAAGCTCATTGTGAACTAGAATATAAAAAAGATTATGAACTACTAATTGCCACAGTACTATCCGCACAGTGTACGGATAAAAGAGTGAACGAAGTAACAAAAGAGCTATGGAAAAAATATGATATATTTTCTCTTGCAAAAGCCAAAAATTCAGAGATTGAAAAAATAATTCATTCTGTGGGATCCTATACCAAAAAAGCAAATTATTTAATTGAAATTGCCAAAAGTTTAGTAGAAAATGATCAAGGTACGGTTCCCAATAATCGTGAATATTTAGAAAGCTTGCCAGGAGTGGGGAGAAAAACTTGTAATGTAGTATTATCAAATATTTATAATATACCAGCAATCGCAGTTGATACTCATGTCGAAAGAGTATCGAAAAGACTTCGGCTTGCCTATGAAAAAGATAATGTAAGACAAGTAGAAGAAAAATTAATGAAGAAATTTCCAAAAGAAAAATGGAGTAAATTACATCATCAGTTCGTACTATTTGGACGTTATAAATGTAAAGCTATAAAACCAGAATGTGAAAATTGTCCGTTTCTAAAAATTTGCAAATATGCTCAAAAAGAAAAAAGATACTGAAAAAGGTATCTTTTTAATTTTCAGGACAACTATTTTGAATAGTTACTTTACCGTTTACTTTAACAGTTTGTCCATCATAAGTAACACTATATGTAACAGCAAATTCTCCTTCTTTAGAAGTATCCACACTAGCAATAACAGTTGCAAACTCAGTAACATCTTTACCATCATAGAATACCGTAATAGCATCTTTTGGATTAAAAGTAGAATTCAAAGGAACACAGATGCTTTCAACTGCAGCTTCTAATTCCGGATTTTCTTTTGTTAAAACAGTTGCATTCACTTCGATTCCATCTGATTCATTATTTTTAAAAATACTATAAGAACTTTTAATAACAAAATTGTAAGTCCCATCAGAAGTAGCCGTATAATTATAAGTATTGTTTTGAGTCCAACCAAGATTTTTTAAATTACCATTTTCATCCTTTAAATAAACCTGATAACCAAAAGTACCAATATAAGTTGTATTATCTTTGGCATACAAATCCATATAGGCATTTTCAAATTGAGCATAACTCCAACTATAACGAGATTTATAATCTTTATAGAATTCTTCTAATTCACTTCGAACAGTTCCTGTATCTAAAGCAGCTGGAGTATCAACAGCATCCCAAGTAATTGTAATATTTTTTTCTTTGACTGTAGCACTAGCATTCTCAGGTGTTGTTAATTTTGTAAATCTTGTAGAAGTCTCCGTAGGTTCTGTCCCAGCTTTAAAGTATGCTTGATATTTAAAGTTATCTGGTGTATATTCACTAGCGCGTTTTGTTGGCAACGAATTTTTTTCAATCGTAACACTTACAACACTGCTAGGTTTTGTAAATCCATGTTTAGAAGTAAGAATATTATTAGCTAAATAAGAAGCAATTTTTCCTCTTGGACCCGATCCAGTTCCAGAAGTTAAATAATGATCTTTATCTAATTTATCATAACCAAGTCGCATCGAAATAGAATAATCAGCATTATAAGAATTTACCCATAAGTAAGGAGTTGCATATTGACTAACACCTAATTCTCTAGCAGCCGCGGCAGAAATATTAGTCGTCCCAGATTTAGAAGCAATAGAAGGACGAAGACTTGAATTAATAGAACCAGCAACACCTTCCCTTGTAGCTTGAATAAGAATATCAGTAATCATATAAGCCGTTGCTTCACTCATAGCTTTTGTTTTTTCGTATTTATATTCTACCGTTTCTTCTGTTTCAATATTTTTTACAGAATAATAACAATAAGGTTTAATGTAGTAACCACCTCTTGCAAAAGTGGCATAGGCAGCAGCACTTTGAATAGGAGTAAGTCCATGAGTAAGACCACCGACAGCAAATGCTTCAAAAATCTTATCTTCATAGACACCATCTTCTAATTCTTTTCCATAAGCAGAAGCATCAATTCCTAAATTATTCAAAAATTCTTTTATTTTATTTGGATCGACTTGATGGAAAGCTTGCAACGCTGGAATATTTCGTGACTGAGACAAAGCATCTTTCATTACCATAAAGTTTTTAAATGCTCCATCAAAATTATAAATATAAGTCCCATCATTATAACCATATTTTACATCTAAAAAAGTCATTCCAGTAGAAGCATTGTTGTATTCAATTAAAGGACCATAATCAATAAGAGGTTTGATAGTAGAACCTGGTTGCTGAGCTTCTGTTGCCCGGTTCGTCCCGCCACCAGCAGCATAATTTCTTCCAGGACCAATTCCTTTAATTGAACCATCAGAAACACTAATTACAGCAGACCCAACTTGAAGTAAATCATCGCGAAATTCATAAGCAGCTCCATTTTGCATAGCATTAATAACATCTTGAATTTGTTTATTAAAAGTGGTTTGAATAATAAATCCACCATTATAGATATTAATACCCAAATCTTCTTCAGCTTGTTTAACAACATATTCAATTAACACTTGATAAGGATTAGAAGAAATAACAGTATCTTGAGGCTTTACAAGAGTAGATACATGAATATTTTGAGCATCTAACATTTCTTGTTCTGTAATGTATCCATGGCGATACATTAAACTTAAAACAGTATCTTTTCTTTCTTCACAATTTTCAGGGTTAAGATAAGGATTATAATAGTTAGGAGCATTATACATTCCAACCATCATAGCAGCTTCAGGAAGTGATAAATCAGAAACAGTTTTTCCAAAGAAATATTGACTTCCTTGTTCAATCCCGCCAATATATTCAGAGTTGGTACCACCATTAGCAAACCAACCAGAATTAAAATACATTTCAATAATTTGCTCTTTTGTATATCTTTTTTCAATTTGGAAAACAGCCATATAAATATCTGTAAATTTACGAATAATACCTTTAATTCCCTCATCATCCAAACTGGTTAAATTATTTTTAACAATTTGCATAGTCAGAGTAGAAGCACCACCAGCACCCGATTTTCCTAATACTTGATCAATTGTAGCTTTTAAAAATCTCGCTGCATCAAATCCACTATGTTGGAAAAATCTGGAATCTTCTGTCGCGACAAGTGCATCGATAAGAACTTGTGGAAAATCTTCAAAATTTTTAAGAACAATATTTTCTTTTCCATATTTTGCCATTTCCGAGCCATCATCCCATAAAATTTTGCTGACTTCACTAACATAGAGTTTATCTTCATTAAATTCTGGAGAAGTAAACACAATATAAAGACTAAAAGCGATGGAAACACTCGCTGCTCCAATACCCATAATAATAAATAGCATTAAAAGAACTCGCCCAAAATGATGTTCTTTTTTTACTTTCTTTTTTTTCTCTTTTTTCTTTGCTTTTTGAGTTTCTTCTTTAATACTTTCTTTAATTTTTTTTACACTTTTTAATTTTAATTTTTTCTTTGTCATAATGTTTCTCCTTTAAAATATATCATATCTACAATTTTTAAATAATCAAGAGCTGGACTAATTTTTTCATCTACAACCCATCCATTCTCTTCTAAATAAGAAAAAGGAATACTTTTTCTTTCATTATTTTGAATAAAATCAACCAAGCGGGATCCTGGAAGTAAAAATACTTTTTGGTTCATTTTTATAAGAATAAAACAAATACCACCATGTTGTATCACTTTTGGAATATATGCAAGTTGATGTTCATGAAAGTTTGCTAATGGAAAAGAAGTAGTACTTTTTGTTTCCTTGGCTTCAAATTCAATATATTTTCCTTTATAAACACCGTTATAATCTAATGTGGACGGAGCTTTAAAATACCCATTTTTGATAATTCGACCATGCTCCGTATAAACTGCCTCACTAATACCAATAGGTGTTGGCTTTTTATAAATAAGAGCAATATCTTTCTCTACATAATATTCATTCGTTTCATTAATAAGACCTTCTAAATCCATACCACGATTACTATAATTAATAGTTTTTACCGTAGTCTTTTGAATTTTATTTGGATAATTCATATCTCACACCCAAATATATTATACTATACTATAGTTATTTTTGAAAGGCTTTTTCCCATGAAAAAAAGATTTTGTCATATTTTGTCGAAATAGTTTTTTTTAAAAAAGAGTTTTACTATAATAAATACGGTGAGCAAAATGATATCATGTGAACATATTTTAAATAAAATGATGGAAGAATTAGACTATGTGGATTTAGAAATTGTAGAATTAGCATTAAAAAATAAAATTACAAGCTTTTAAGTCACAAAGACGAGCTTGATTTTACATAGAATTTGTAATAATATAATGAATGGCTGGTGAGAAAAATGAAACAATCAGAATTCATATGGAAGATTCATTATGCATTTTCTTTAATTAAAAGAGAAGAAATCTATGAAGCATCTATAAATGTGATTGAAAAAGATACTCCAAGTATAGATGGAGCTTATAGAAGTATTTTACATACATTTAGAAGTGCTGTCGTCTACCATAATGGGATGTATTTTGATTTGGATACTTTGCAGATAATAGAGCCAAATGGATTACAAAATGGCAAAAATTGTGAAGTAGTAGAATCCACATTAAGACCATTTGAACAATTAACAAATAAGAGGGCTCTGAATAGAAAAGAAGCATTAGAAATTGTAAATAATAATGTATTAATTAGTTATCAAATGGCAGGTATGAGATTGGAAAGAAAAGCAAGATAAAATCAAAGAGTTGTGAGTTGACAAAAGAAAAAAGTATTGATATCATATTTTATGAGGATGTGGTAATATGTTAAATGATAGAATTACATTAAGTCCAGAAGCAATCTATGAAAAAGAATTTAAAATAGATGCTCGTGGATTTCGGCCTCAAGAAGTAGATGATTTTTTAGACATAATTATAAAGGATTATACAGAATTTATCAAAATCATCAAGGGATATGAAAAAGAATTAGGGGCAAAAGCAGAAGAAATTTCCAAATTAAAACAACAAGTTCGCGAATTAACAACTCGTTTAGAAAGTAGAAATAGTGAAAGCGAAAATTTAGGAGCTAGCAATATTGATTTATTAAGAAGAATAAGTCAATTAGAAAAATTTGTTTATGGAACGATGCAAAAATAACCGTGACAAATGCTGCATAGAATTTATGTAGAGGAAAGTCCTTGCTCGCACAGGCTGTGATGCTTGTAGTGTTTGTGCATAGGGAAAAAATAACCTATGGTTGTCTTTTGACAAACGGCTTTGAAATTACCTCAAAGGGTAAGAGTAAATATAAAAGTGCCAAAGTGACGAAGAAAAGGGAAACCTTGGAAGTGGAACGTGGTAAACCCCACAAGCGAGAAACCCAAATTTTGGTAGGGGAATCTTTGCTAGGAATCAAACAATGCAAAGAATCGAAAGATAGATAAATATTTGTCATATACATTTGTATATACAGAACAAGGCTTATGAGTTATTTTTGTTTTTTAATAAAGGAGTGAGGATCTTGTTAGAGATCGGTGAATGTTTAAGAGAAGCACGAATTTCCTCTGGAGTAGCATTAAAAGAAGCTTCCAATGATTTAAATATTAAAGAAGCAATTTTAGAAAATATCGAAAGTGGAAGTATTGGAGCTTTTAAAAATATTTATGAACTAAAAGAATATATTCAAAATTATGCCAAATACTTGGGATTAGACAGTGGAAAATTATTAGATTTATTTAATGATTATTTATTTGAATATACTTCTAAAATTCCGATAAAAGAAATTGAAAAAAAGATGGTAGAACAACAAAAAGAAAATAAAGAAGAAAAAGTAGTTTCTCCCTATACAAAGCCAATGAAAAAATATTCATCTCGATATTACATGATAGCATATATAGGATTAATACTATTAGCAATTGGAATTGTGCTTTGGAGCATTATTCAAATTGCTATGTGAAAGAGGTTAGAATGATGAATTTATCCAATCGCTTAACTATAAGTAGAATGATTTTATCACTTATTATTCTATTATTATTACTATTTCCATGGAACGACTTAGGCCTTACATTTCCAACTTTTTTAGTAATGGGAAAGGTAATTGTAGATGTCAAATTTTTAATTGCTGGTGTTCTTTTTATCATCGCATCGATTACGGATTATTTAGACGGAAAGATTGCTCGGAAAGAAAAGATAGAAACTGATACAGGAGCCATATTAGATGCTGTAGCCGATAAATTTTTAGTGAATGGAGTACTGATCGTTTTAGCGTATCTTGGTTTTATTTCCATAATTGTTCCGGTTGTAATAGTATTAAGAGATATCTTTATGGATGCTTTGCGTTTAATCGCAGCTAAAAATAATAAAGTAATCAAAGCAAACAAGTGGGGAAAATTAAAAACAATCTTTATGTTAGTAGGAATTTCTCTCATGTTATTTTACAATTTACCATTTGAAATATGGGGAATTTACATTGCTGAAATTCTTATAGATATTGCCACAGTTTTATCAGTTATCTCTGCCTTTTTATACTATATAGAATGGAAAGATAAAGTAAAATTAATAGAAAAATAATAGAAAAACAAATGTTCGTTAAAAGTGTTGACAAACACTTTTTTTTATGATAAATTGTTTTTGTAACAAAGAAACGGGAGGATTTTTATATGAAACCAGCAAAAGATTTAAAGGATAAAGATAAGGCTTTAGAACAAGTACTAGCAGACATTGAAAAACAATTTGGTAAGGGTGCAATTATGAAGTTGGGAGCACAGGAACACATGGAAATTGATGTGACATCCAGTGGTTCTCTAGCACTTGATATTGCTCTTGGTGTAGGAGGATATCCAAAAGGAAGAATTATTGAAATTTATGGACCAGAATCCAGTGGAAAAACAACATTCGCATTGCAAGCAATTGCAGAAGTTCAAAAGACAGGAGGGCGTGCAGCATTTATTGATGCAGAACATGCATTAGATCCAGTATATGCTAAAAATTTAGGAGTAGATATTAATGAATTATTATTATCTCAACCCGATACAGGAGAACAAGCATTAGAAATTTGTGAAGCATTGGTAAGAAGTGAAGCAGTAAATATTATAGTAATAGATTCTGTGGCAGCATTGGTTCCTCAAGCAGAAATTGATGGAGATATGGGAGATTCCCATGTAGGTTTACAAGCAAGACTAATGTCTCAAGCTTTAAGAAAATTATCAGGTACAATTAATAAAACAAAAACAACAGCAATTTTTATTAATCAATTAAGAGAAAAAGTAGGAGTAATGTTTGGAAATCCAGAAACAACTCCAGGTGGTAGAGCCCTTAAATTTTATGCGACAATTCGTTTAGATGTTCGAAGAGGAGAACAAATAAAAGTAGGAGATCAAGTTTTAGGAAATAAAACAACAATCAAAGTAGTAAAAAATAAAGTGGCACCTCCTTTCAAATCAGCTATTGTAGATATAATGTATGGAGAAGGAGTATCAAGAGAAGGAGAAGTTATTGATATTGCATCAGATTTAAATATATTAGACAAATCTGGAGCTTGGTATGCCTATAAAGGAGAAAAAATTGGACAAGGGAAGGAAAATGTGAAAGCACTTTTAAAAGAAAACAAAGCATTGATGGAAGAAATTGAACAAAAAGTAAGAGAACACTATGGCTTTACAACAACCCCAACCGTAGAAAAAAATGAAGATGTGTAGAATGAAAATACAAAAAAACATTGTAAGATAAAGAAAAATATAGTAAAATTTATTTAGTAAAAAAATAGAAAGAAGGTCCCTCTATGATGAAAAAAAGTAAAAAAATTTTAGGGGGGGGGGTTGCTAGATAGAAGAAAACAACTCTCAATAATACTAATAGGAATAAGTATAATAATAGTACTATTTAGTTATCCTTTTTATAAAAAAGAAGAACTGAAAGTAAATAATTTAGAAGAAAATCCATCTTATTTTTCCTTTTTAAAAGTAGAAAAAGATGGAACAGAAAGTAAATTAGATACGATGCCTGATAAAAATTCTGGATATACCCTAGATTTAGAAAAAAGTAGCTGTAATAATGGAGCAACTTTGGGGTTTGATGGTTTATTATGGCAAATAAAAGTTAGTAATTTAACTAAAACTAAAACGAAATGCAAACTGTATTTTAAACCAAGACCTACTTTAATAGAACAAATTGAAGAAGAATACCAAAAAGAAAACGGAGTATATTTAGTAAAACATGAGGAAAATTATATAGAAGCATGTGACAGTTTATCATGTGTTGGATATATACCTGAGATAAATGACAAATATAAAAAAAGTGAATATCGATATAAGGGAGTTAACCCTAAAAATTATCTTCAATTTAATGATGAACTATGGAGAATTATTGGACTAGTTAATGTGAAGATACATCAAGATGATGGAAGTGAAAAAATAGAACAAAGAGTGAAAATAATAAGAAATAGTCCTTTAGAAGAACCAAGAACATGGGAAAATTATGGAGAAGAATTATCTATCAATGATTATGATGAAAATATCAATCCTCTTTCTTATTTAAACAAAAGTTATTTTAATACTATTAAGACTGACGATCAAAATATGATAGAGAATGTAGATTGGAATTCTTATGATAGTCTCGCAGGTGAGATAGATTATTATGGAAATTCTGTTGCTACTAAGTATTTTGCAGAACGCCAAATTACAGATGATGTTAATCCTTATTTGAATGCCTATATAGCTTTACCATATCTAAGTGATTATGGCTATTCCTTAGATAATTCAAATTTATTACAAGAAAAATGTTACTTAAATAATGGAATTTTCAATTGGAACAATGAAAATCTAGCAGAATGCCGAAATAATAACTGGTTTTATCTTACAGGTTTGCAAAATTCTGAATGGACTTTGAATTACTTCTTTGATTTTAGAACTTTTAAAATCGTAACTTCTATTTTGTCTATCAATGAAGATGGAAGCATAGAGAATGTAGATTTGCTTCCTCAATATGATGAGAATGGAGAGATAAGTGACATGGAATTTAGGTCTAGGTTAGTTCGACCTACCTTATATTTGAAGCCATCGGTAATAGTAATGAATGGAGATGGTTCTATAAATAATGCGTACGTTGTATCATTCAATTGAATTTATGATAATATACAACAAGACTATTTTAGAAGAAAACTTTTCTTCTTTTTTTCTTTAAAATATGTTATAAGTAATACATGGAGGAAATGTTATGTTAAAAGAATTCAAAGAATTTATCATGCGTGGTAATGTTTTAGATTTAGCTGTTGGTGTTATTATTGGTGGTGCTTTTTCTAGTATAGTTACATCTTTAGTAAATAATGTGATCATGCCACTTATTGGAATTATTTTAGGAGGAATTGATTTTACATCTCTCACTATAAAAATCCAAGATGCTGAAATTCAATATGGAATGTTTCTTCAAAGTGTGATTGATTTTCTGATTATTGCCTTTTGTATTTTCCTTATGGTGAAAATTGTGAATAAATTAATGCATCTCAAGAAAAAGAAAATAGAAGAGGGTACTACAGAAATAGTAAAATCCAATGAAGAAATACTTTTAGAAGAAATACGGGATTTATTAAAAGCACAAAATAAAATGAATAAAACTCGTAAGAAAAAAGAAATGGAATCATCAAGATAAACTTGGTGGTTTATTTTGCTCTTGCAAGTAACCTATTTTTCTTTTATAATAAAAATATAGATATTAAAGAAATATTAATTTTCTATATAGTAAAGGAGAAAAGTTTATGGAACCAATGTTGGTATCCATCTTAACTGGAATTCTTGGAATTATCTTGGGAGCAGGAATTGTAATAGGGATATCCTATCTACGAGGAAATGCTATTTCCCAAAAAGCTGATAAATTAATAGAAGAAGCAAAGAAAGAAGCAGAAAAACAAAAAAGAGATCGTTTACTAGAAGTAAAAGAAGAAAGTTTTAAGTTAAAGCAAGAAACAGATAAATGGATAAAAGAAAAAAAAGATGAGTTAAAAGAAAATGAAACTCGGATGCAACAAAGAGAAAATAGTTTAGATAAAAGAGATGAAATTTTACAAAAAAGAGAACTATCAATAGATGAAAAAGAACAAAATTTATTAGCTAATCAAAAAGAAATTCAAGGAAAACAAGAAAAGATGGATGAATTACTCAAAGAAGAGATGACACGTTTAGAAGACATCGCAAAATTCACAAAAGAACGTGCAAAAGAACAAATTATGAAACGATGCGAGACAGAAATGGCAAAAGAAGTAGCTAGTTTTGTCAAAGAAAAAGAAAGAGAAGCAAAACTAACCGCGAATGAATCAGCCAAAAATATTATTGTAGAATCTATGCAACGATATGCCGAAGATGTTGCAACAGAACAAACAGTTAGCACAATTACGTTACCAAATGATGAGATGAAAGGACGTTTAATTGGTAGAGAAGGCAGAAATATTAGAACAATTGAAGCCGTAACAGGAGTAGATTTAATTATTGATGACACTCCAGAAGCAATTGTAATTTCTTCCTTTGATCCATTAAGAAGAGAAATCGCAAAAATAACAATCGAAACTTTAATTAAAGATGGGAGAATTCATCCTGCACGAATTGAAGAAGTCTATGATAAAGTTTGTAAAGATATGAACAATAAAATTACAGAATTAGGTAACGATGCTTGCTATGCTCTTGGAATTACAAAAGTAGAACCAGAACTGGTAAACTTAATTGGAAAACTTCATTTTCGAACGAGTTATGGA
>CANPWX010000006.1 GCA_947585065.1 uncultured Bacilli bacterium
GAGAATCCTCTACTTTAGATAGTGATTTTTTAAGAATAAAATATAATGATGATCTTTCTGATTTGTTACCTAATTATCCTGAAAGTGCAAACTTAATAGAAAAAGATACGAATGAGGGATATATATTAGATACAGGATATTTAGGACCTGAAGAAAGTAAAATCAATCATTTAAGAATTTGGTTAGATGAAGAAGTAACAACAGAAACATTAAATGAAGATCAAAGTAAAGTTCAAAATTCTAGTTGGGCAGGAGTTATTACTTTACGAGCAAGTTATACTACAGTAGCATCACCACCTTCTTTAATTGATACTATACTAGCTCTTTCAAAAGCTACAGAAGGTAATGGATTATATGAAGTTGATCATAATAATGTTAGTGAAACAGAATTAGGAAGCGAATGGAAAGAAACACCAGAATATCGATATGCAGGGAGTGATCCCGATAACTATGTAACATTTAATGGAGAAGTAGCAGGATGGAGAATAATAGGACTCGTAAATGTCAAAACTAGTAGAGGAAAAATAGAACAGAGAGTAAAACTAATAAGAAAAGATAGCATTGGAGATTATAGTTGGGATACATCAACAAATGAGATAAATGGTGGGCATGGAATTAACGAATGGAGTCAAGCTTCTTTAAAAAAATTATTAAATGGTGATTATTATAATTCTCAAGGTGCATTTGAAAGTACAGGATTAAAAGAAGAAGCAAGATCCATGATAGATGAGACTATCATATGGAATACAGGAAGCAACACAGATAATAGTTGGACTAATGAAACTGGTGGACTGGTAGCCCATTTTTATGAATTTGAAAGAAGTAGTAATACAGGAGATATTTGTAAAAATGAAACAGTTGAAACAGATAAAACTGATTGTAACGATAGTATCGATAGAACAACCGTGTGGAGTAAAGCAAGTGATTCTGGATATCATGGAGTTGGCTTAATGTATCCTAGTGATTATGGTTATGCGACAAGTGGAAATAGTGCATCCGAAGGAACAAACAGGGCTGGATGTTTAGCTCAAGCAATGTTTACATGGGGTTCTGATTCATGGCAAACAGATTGTGTGGGAAACAATTGGTTAAAACCATTGGAAAATTGGGCTTGGACATTAACTCCTATTGCCTTTTCTTCGTCTGCTGCCTATGTATTCTTTAGGGATTTGAACGGGGCTGTTCACATGAGTAATGCAAGCGGTTGGGGTGGTGTGTTTCCTGTCGTGTATCTTCAATCAGATGTCTTGGTTTCTAATGGTGTTGGTTCGAAAGAAGAACCTTTTGTGTTATCTATTCCATAGTAAAATTATTTAAAATTCCAAATTTTTTGGAGTTTTTTTCATAAAACGACAATTTATTTAGTGTTTATTTGTTATGATTTTGTTGGTGAAGATATGACAGTCTATTTAGATTTAGTTTTTGCACTTAATTGGTTCTTTGATTTTCTCCTTCTCCTTACGGTTAACAATACTTTAAAACGAAATGCTTCTTTCTTTCGACTTGTTTTTTCTTCTTTGTTTGGTTCTATCACGCTCCTTGTCTTATTTTTTCCAATGCCATCTATTTTTTTGTTTTTCTTTAAAATTATTGTTAGTTTGTTGTTATGTGGTTTTGCTTTTGGATTTAAAGATAAAACTTATTGTATTCAAAATGTTAGTTATTTTTATATGACTAGTGTTATTTTAGGAGGTTTTTTGTATTGGTTACAGTTAGAATTTTCTAGTGATTTTCTTCCTTATCTCTTTTTTGTCATAATTTCACCAATTCCTTTATATATTTATTATAAGGAGCGGAAAGAAGCATACCGTTATGCTGTACATTATGCAGTTACGGTTACATTTTTAGATGGAACTGTGAAAAAATTTCAAGCTTTTTTGGATACTGGAAATAAACTTCGTGATCCCATTACTAAAAAGTATATTATTCTTGTTCGAAAGGAACTTTTGCAAGATCTTGATTTGAGTAAAATTCTTTATGTTCCTTATCAATCGTTAAATCATGAAGGAATTATTCAGTGTTTACGAATTTCTTCGATTGAAATTCAAAATAAAAAAAGTAATCAGTATTTAATTGGTATTAGCGAAGGAAGTTTACTTCGTGATGGAGTTGATTGTGTATTAAATTCTTATTGTTTGGAGGAACTATTATGATTCAAAAAATTTTAAATTGGTTAAGAAGAAAATATAATGAATGTTTTTTTATTGGGAGTAGTGATAAACTTCCACCCCCATTAGAGAAAGAGGAAGAACTTCGGTGTATTATTTTATGTAATCAAGGTGATGAGGAGGCTCGTAATAAACTCATTGAACATAATTTAAGATTGGTTGTGTTTTTGGCTAAGAAGTATGAAGGCTGTGGATATGATATGGAAGATTTAGTTAGTATTGGTTCTATTGGATTAATAAAAGGAATTAATACTTATAAATTGGATAAAAATATTCGTCTTGCTACCTATGCTTCTCGATGTATTGCTAATGAAATATTAATGTTTCTTAGGAAAAATAAAAAAAGAAAAAAAGAAGTTTCTTTAGAAGATAGTCTCAATTATGATAATGAAGGAAATGAACTTCATTTAGAGGATGTTTTGGGAACAGAAAATGATTTAGTAAGTGATGAATATGAAAAAATGATGGATCGAAAATTTGTTCAAAAAGAAATTAATAAATTAAGTCCTAGAGAAAAACAAATTATGGTTTTACGATACGGTTTAAATAATGGAGAATGTTATACTCAAAAAGAAGTAGCAGATTTATTAGGTATTAGTCAATCTTATATATCAAGAATTGAAAAAAAAGTGATTAAAAATATTAAAGAAGTGATGAAAATTTAGAACAAAATGGTGTTCTTTTTTTCTTTTTGGGTATACTATTTTTAGGATGATTGTGATAAAATGATAATTGGAAGAAGTAGTGGTTATGAAAAAATGTAGTATCTTTTTTAAAAATTATTTTGTTTATCTTTGTATTTCTTTTGTTGTTTTAGTTTTACCTATTCTTTTATATTTTGTTTGGAATTTTTTTGATGTTTTGAAAAAAGATGTGGTTATTGAATTAGGAAATGGTGTTACAGAACAAGATTTTTTTAAAAAAGAATATAATGGAGATGTTCATTTTCTTACACCATTATCTAGTTTTGATATTCAAAAAGTTGGGGAATATGATGTTACTATTGAAATCAATCATAAGAAAAGAGTTAGTACTTTAAAAATTGTCGATACAGTGGCTCCAGAAGTAGAGACTCAAGATGTTTATGCTTATTTAGATTATTCTTTTGATCCGAATGATTTTATTGTTTCTAAGAATGATTTATCTTCTATGGAAGTATCTTTTTTAAATGTTCCAGAAATTACAGAACTTGGAGATTATCCATTAACTATTTTAGTAAGGGATGCTTATGGGAATACCACTAGTCAAGATGTCGTTCTTCATGTAGGACTTGTAAAAACTTATTATGAATTGGAACTTGGAACGCAGCTCAAGAAAGAGGATTTGCTTTATCAAAAAGATCAGAATATTGAAGTTGACCCTCAAGAACTTCAAAATATTAATACAGGAGGAGTAGGAGATTATCACATTACTGTTCATTTGAATGATATGGAAATTATTACTAAAGTTAAGGTTCAAGATACCACGCCGCCAGTTTTAAATTTGAAAAATGTTACTATTTATGATGATGTTTCGAGTGTGAAAACTGAAGATTTTATTGATTCTATTGTTGATTCTTCTTCTGTTACGACTCGTCTTGATGGCAATATTTCTTATGGTGTTGTAGGTAGTTATGAAGTTACTATTACTGCTGTAGATGCTAGTGGTTTACAAACGAGTGGGGGAGCTTTGTTAACTATTGTCCATGATACAGTTGCACCTGTTATTTATGGACTTTCTAATTTGACTGTGAATAAAAATACTGTTATCAATTATTTATCGGGAGTTTATGCCAAGGATGATAAAGACGGAAATGTGTCTGTCAGTGTCAATTCTCGTTCGGTTAATGTTTCACGTGCTGGAACTTATTATGCTAGTTATACAGCGAAAGATAAAGCTGGAAACGTCAAAACAGCTAGTCGAAAAATTATAGTGAATCATGATGCTAGTGATACTGCTGCACTTGCCAAAGAATATGCTAATAAGGTAAGTTCTAGTATTCCGGAAATTAATCAATTTGTGAAAAAGTTAATTGGTTATAGTGATAGTTGGGGTGGAGATGATCCTGTTTGGTATGGACTTACTAATTTTCGAGGAAATTGTTATGTTCATGCTTTAGTGTATAAAGCTATTTTGGAAGCTAAAGGTTATACGGTTCAAATTATTCATACTACTGATCGTTCTCATTATTGGAATTTGGTTTATACAGGAACGAAATGGTGTCATAGTGATGCGACACCGGGAAATTTACAAGAAGGAATTATTTGTTCTAATGATACGGAAAGAATTAATATGTTACAAGGAAGAGATTGGGATCATTCTTTATGGCCAGCAGCTCAATAGGGTAGAAATATGAATTCATATGGCATCAAAATAGTTTAAATCATAATGATTTATAAATTAGACTTTACAATTGATATATAGTTTAGGTTTGATAGATGAATTGTTTTTCTATCTTTTTTTGTCTTTTTTTGTTATACTTATTTTTAGAAAGAGGCGAAGAATATGCAAGCATTTTCTTATTCTATTCAAATGGCTTTTATTCTTTTTCCTATTTTAGCTTTTTTGTTTACGTTACCTTATATTCTTTTTATTTATCATAAATATGGATCTGTCAGTTTTTATCGTTCTGTTATTGTATATGCTTTTTTGCTTTATTTTATTTCAGCTTATTTTTTAATTATTTTACCATTACCATCGAAAGAATTTGTTTCTAGTCTTACTAGACCAAGTTATAATTTAATTCCTTTTCAATTTATTCATGATATTTTTTATAAAACTAATTTAGAATTAAGTGATTGTGCTACTTATTTTCCTGCTTTAAAAGCTCCTGTTGTTTATGAGGCTATCTTTAATATTTTTTTAACGATTCCTTTTGGATTGTTTTTACATTACTATTGTAAGTGTAATTTTCGAAAAACTTTTTTTTATAGTTTTTGTTTTAGTTTATTTTTTGAATTAACTCAGTTGACTGGTCTTTATTATATTTATCCTAGAGGGTATCGAACTTTTGATGTGGATGATTTAATCCTTAATACTTTTGGAGGTGTTGTTGGTTTTCTTTTAGGGGCAATCTTTTTGAGAATTTTACCAACGAAAGAAGATATTGATAAAAAGTCTTTGGAAAAAGCTCAAGTTGTGTCAGCTAATCGAAGAATTTTAAGTTTTGGAATTGATTTTACTTTGGCTATTCTGATGTTACTATGTTGTACTTATTTTTTGAGAAAGCTTCATTTGTTTTCTATACCTCTTTTTCTTTTTCTTGTTTTTCTTGTTTCTGTTTTCTTTTTTGTTCTTGTGCCTGTTCTTTTAAAGAAAAAAACGGTGGGAATGAAGTATTTAAATTTGGAATTTTCTTCTTTTAAAGAGCTACATTGGTATCATTATTTTTTCTATTATTTTCTTTTGTTTTTTGAATTCTTTTTTCTTCCTATTCTTCTTCTATTTCTTTGTTATGTTGCTCATGATTGTGGGATTCTTTCTTTATCTTATTTTCGTTATTCGGTAATTGCTGTACTAGCTTTTACTGTATTGTTGGTTATTATTACGTTTTTTAAACAGTTATTTCATTTGGAAACGATTCATCAAAAAATTACACATATGCATATTATTAATACGATTCATAAGAAATAGAGTTTTTGAATTCTTTTATTTTTCTTTAATTCTTTTACAAATACAGATGGATTTTCTCTGGGAATGATACAATATACTTTTGATTTGGTTCTTGTTAATGCAACATAGAACAATCTTCTTTCTTCTTCATAAGGATAGGGAAGGCGTTTGTTTATTAATGATAGAATTTCTTCTTCTTTTTGTTTCGATGGTATTCCGTATAAATCGTCGGCTAAGTTTAAAAGAATTACAACATCACTTTCTAATCCTTTTGAAGAGTGAATGGTTAAAAATTTTATTTTTCGATTTGGGTATTTTGGAAATATTAGATATTCTTTGTTATGAGTGTGACTCGGCAAATATTTTTCTTGATCCATGTTATTACGGCCTAAAACTAAAATTTCTAAGTTTTGAGGAATTTTTTCAATTATTTTTAAGAAAGCTTTTTGAACATTTTTGGCATAGACAAAGACTATGGGGTGTGATTCATGTTGGTTGCTTTGTAATTCTTTCGAAATTTGATTTTTATTTTTTTGAATAAAGGATCCTGCTAATTCTATTAATTCTTGGCTATTTCGGTATGTTTTTTGAATTTTATAGATTTTACTTGTAGGATAATATTTTTGAAAGTTTAAAAATAGGCGAATATCACATCCTGAAAAGTGATAGATAGATTGATAATCGTCTCCTACTACACATAATGAGGCATCATTTAGTTTTACTAATGTTTGAATTAGTTCAAAACGAATTAATGAGGAATCTTGAAATTCATCTATTAATAGCATTTTATAGGGAAGAGGAGAGCCTTTCTTTTTTAGGGAAGAGGTTGCAAGTAAGAGCATATCATCAAAATCGATTGATTTTATACTTTTCTTTTCTGTTTCATAGATGGTATCTATGGCATAGAGAAGGATAAGGGTATCTTTCCACTTTTTTTCATTTTTTATCCAGTGGATGAGATCATTTTTGGTATACTTATGACTTTTAAAAAGGATTAAAAATTGTTGAAGTGTTTTTTTATAGGCTAGAAAATCTTTTGAATTTAGAATTTGTTCCCATTTTTTTTCATTTTTAGAAAAGGTGAATAGGAATTTTTGATAAACTATTTTTTGAAGTGTCTCATTACCAAAACAATAGGATTCGAAGAAACGATCAATTACTTCTTCTAGTAAATAGGGTTTGGAAATCGTATAGTTTTCTTGATGAGACATTAATATTGTTAAGGCAAGTTTATGAAAAGTGAAGCATGGAACTTTTTGATGAGTGTTTTGAAAAATTTCCTGTTCTAAATGTAAAACTGCTTCTTTGGTAAAAGAGATACAGACAATTTCTGATGGTTTATACATTTCGTGTTCGATGAGGTATTTTATTTTTCCTACTAGAGTTGTTGTTTTTCCAGATCCTGCACCTGCTATTATTAAAGAATATTTTTCATTTTCGATGATTGGTTTTAATTGTTCTTCGTCTAATGGATAACCGTTTATTAACATAAAGAACCCTCCTTTAAAGTTTGTATTATAACTGTTTTTACTTAAAAAAAATGTCAAAAGATGTCGAAAGTGTTTTATAATAAGTATGAAAGGAGCGACTATGAAAAAGGAATTATTGGTACCTGTTAAAAATATGGAATGTTTGAGGGCTGCCATCTTTAATGGATGTGATGCGGTTTATTTAGGTGGTAAACGTTTTGGCGCGAGAGCTTATGCGGATAATTTTACTCATGAAGAATTAATGGAAGCGATTCGATTTAGTCATTTTTTTGATGTGAAAGTTTATGTGACTGTCAACACAATGGTTATGGAGTCTGAAATGCAAGAAGTTCAGGATTATCTTCGTTTTTTACTAGAACAAGGTGTTGATGCGGTGATTATCTCGGATATGGGGCTTATTTATTGGATTCATGAAACTATTCCTCAACTTCCCATTCATGTTTCTACACAGGCTCATACTTTTTCTGTAAGTCAGATTCAATTTTTAAAAACTTTAGGTGTTGCGCGAGTTGTTTTGGATCGAGAGATGTCTTTAAAAGAAATTTCTTCGCTTCCTGATATTATGGAATATGAAGTTTTTGTTCATGGAGCTTTATGTGTTTCTTATTCTGGGTGTTGTCTAATGAGTGCAATGAATGAGGGAAGAAGTGGAAATCGTGGGACTTGTGCTCAATATTGTCGAATGAAATATAAAATTTTAAAGAATGGAAAATTATTGTCAGAGGGTGGAGATTATCCGTTATCTACTAAAGATCTTTATACTTTAAGGCATCTTTCGGAACTCATGAATAGTAAAATTGCCAGTTTTAAGATTGAAGGAAGAATGAAGAGTAAGGAATATGTGGCTCTTATGACACGTTGTTATCGAAAATATATGGATTCTATCGATAAGAAAATTTCGCTTCAAGAAGAAGAAAATATTTATAAAATTTTTAACCGTGAATTTACAAAAGGATATTTATTCGAAGAAGAAAATATTTATAATGAGAAAACTCCAAATCATTTAGGTATATCGATTGGGAATGTAATTGCGATAAATGAAAAGAAAATAAAAATTTTATTAACTCATGATCTCGCACAGTTTGATGGAATTCGATTTGGAACTACGGAATATGGTCAAATTATTAATTTTTTGTATGATGAAAATGGATTACTGATTCATTCAGCTCGAAAAGGGGATATTGTTCTTATTGAAAATAAGTTTGGATTAAAAGAAAAATTAGAAGTTCGAAAAACGGTTGATAAAGTATTGAATGATGAATTATGTTCTTTTCCAGAAAGGAAAATTCCAATTACAATGAAGGGAACATTTACTTTAAAAAATTGTAGTCTTCGTATTTCTGATAAAACTCATGAAGTAGTAGTGGAATCTTCTTTTGCTGAAAGGGCAATTTCACGTAGTACATCAAAGGAAGAAATTGAAAAAAATTTAAAGAAATTAGGTGGGACTTTTTATGTTTTAGAACATATTGATATTGAGGTGGAGGATCATTTATTTTTGGTTGTTTCTAAGTTGAATGAGTTACGAAGAACAGGAATTGATTTGTTAACGAAGGAAAGGGAAGGTAATTATGAAAATTAGTGTATTTGTATCTAATGAAGAACAGTATCAATTTGCTAAACGTTATGATGTAGATTGTATTTATTCATCTTCTTTAAAACTATGCAGATGTCATACAGAGGTTTATTATTTAACTTCAAGGGTAAAAGAGGAACAGGATCTTCCCAAACGATTACTTGTTCAAGATTTTGGAACCATTTATAAAGAAAAAGGAAAGTCTTTCATAAGTAATTATACGCTTAATGTGGCAAATTCTTGGACTTGTGAGTTACTTGTAAAACTTGGCGTGCAAAAGATTGGGTTATCGGTGGAGATTGATTTATCTTCGTTAAAATGTTCTTCTCTTTTAAAATACCCTGTGGAAGTTGTTCTTTATGGCCGTGTAGAAGATATGATTTTGAAAAGACATCCTGAAATGAGAGATGGTGATTATGAATTAGAAAGTAGAAATGGGAAGTATCCTGTGAAAGTAGATGCAGATGGAACCGTTCATATTTATCATAAAAAGCCTATGGATCGTATTTCTGAATTACAGGATCTAAAAAATCTTGGTATTCGGTTTGCTCGACTTGATTTTTTAGATGAAACAGTAGAGGAAATGAAAAAAATATTTGTAAAGTGTGGAGTTCAAGAAAAGCTTGCCTAAAAGTGTAAAGTTTTGACAGAAAGAGAAGAGAAGGTATTTTCATTTTTCTCTTTTTTTGTTATTCTTATTTTAAGAATAGAAAAGAGGATGGTGTGCATGAAAGCACCAAAAGTCATGGAGCATTTAAAGCCTGCTCATATTGAATGTGCAAAAGAAGACATTGCCCCAGTTGTTATAATGCCAGGAGATCCTTTAAGAGCAAAGTATATTGCAGAGAAGTATTTAACTGATGCTCAGTTAGTTAATACTGTTAGAAATATGTATGCTTATACTGGATATTATAAAGATAAGAGAGTTACTGTGATGGCTCATGGAATGGGAATGCCTAGTGTTAGTATTTACGCATTTGAGTTATTTTATTTTTTTGGCGTAGAAAAAATTATTCGAATCGGTACTTGTGGAGCTCTGAAACCTGAAATTCATGTTCCTGATCTTATTATTGCAAGTGATTCTTATACGGAAGCAAACTTTGCTTATTCTTATAATGGGGATCCTACGCATCATGTTTATCCAAGTAAAAATTTAACTCAACATATTTTAGAAGTTGCAAAAGAAAAGGGACTCAATTATCATTATGGTACAGTGTTGTGTACAGAACAATTTGGATTTTATTCAGATAACGAACATGTTTTAAAAAGAGTGCCAGAAGATATTATACCGTTTGGAGAGGAAATGGAGACTTTTGCTTTATTTCATATTGCAAATAGTTTTGAAAAAGAGTCTGCAGCTATTTTAACTGTTGTGGATAGTAAGTATAGTGAAGATTTTTTAACTCCAGAACAACGAGCAAATTCTTTAGATCAGATGATTTTACTTGCATTGGATAGTGTTTTATAGCTAATTTATTGTTTCATTTTTTAAAAAGTTCATTACTAAATCCACTAGTATCTCTTTTTCTTGGGGATTAGACTCTGCTATTAATAAAGTCGTAGCAACAAGCGTATTGTTATCAATCACTTGTTCTTTTTCTTTATAGAGAATATTATAAAATTCTAAAAAATATAGGAATAATGTTGCAGCAATCCTTTTATTGCCATCAATGAATGTATGATTTTTAGTAATTAAATATAAGAAATTAGCTGCTTTTTCTTCAATTGTAGGATATAAGTCATTTCCATCAAAGGATTGATAGATGTTGTTAATAATCGATTTTAAACCTTCATCTTTTTCCAAAGCAAATAAATCACTATTAATATTCATTTTAAGTTTTTTAATTACATTCTTACAATCTTCATAAGTGATTTTTTTGTTGTTCTTCATTCCATTTGGTTTCGTGATTCGTTTATGATCATAATCATCGAGTAAATTTAAGGCATGAGAATAGTTATTAATTACTTTGATCATTTCTTGAGTTTCATTTGAATGCGTTCTGCTTGCAATGTCTATTAATTTTACAGTTTTTTCTAGGTTTTCTAATCGTTTTTGGTTTACTGTATAACCTTTTATTAAAAAATCTTTTAATACTTGAGTTGCCCATTTTCTAAAGATAATACCATTTTTGGATTTTACACGATAACCAACACTTATAATCATATCTAGGTTATAGTATTGTACTTGATAAGTTTTTCCGTCTTTTGCAGTTGTTGCAAATTTTGCAATAACTGAACTATCAAGTTCTTCTTCTAAAGCATTTTTGATGTGTCTTGAGATAACAGATTTATCTCTATCAAATAATTTAGCCATTTGATCTAAAGATAGCCATACTGTTTCATCTTTCAAGTTGACTTTTAATTTTACATTTTGATTTTCAAATAATAGAATTTCGTTTTTCATTTTTTTTCCTCCTTAATAAGAAGTATTTATTTTGAAAATATCTCATAAACCTTCTTTCGCAAATTATATTAAACCACTTTTTAAAATTAGTCAAGGGGGTTTGAAAAACATTAAGTATGAATAGATAATAAGAAAAAAATTTGATTATTCTATTTGGGAATTTTTTGTTCTTCCTAATATGTCATCAGCGGATATCGTAAATGTTTTACAGATTGTATATAAAGTTAAAGAATTGATTAGACTTCTTCCTGTTTCATAATGGCTATAGGAAGAGCGAGAAATAGATAGCATATCAGCTATTTTTTGCTGAGATAATTTAGAATTATTTCGTAAAGTTTTTAATTTTTTGCCAATTTCTTTTTGATTTATTTTAATTTTACTATCCCATTTTTGATTTTTTCTAGTTAATCCTAAAACAAAATCAATGGAATAGTTAAATTGATTACAGAATTTTACTAGTTTTTTTAGAGGAATTGTATCATAGGCATTTTCCCAACCTCTTACTGTTGAGTTACTTACTCCAAAAATGTTTCCTAATTCTCTTTGAGTCATTTCTAATTCTTCTCGACAATATTTCAAATTATTTCCTATCATCTAATACCACCGATATAATTTTCCCATTAAAAATGTTTTTCCAGCAAAAACAGCGGGTAATATATCAAATTATGTTATAATGTTTTTAGATGGAGTTAAAAATAAATCATAAAGGAGGTATTTTCTATATGTCAATTGAAGAAGAAGTGAATGTATTTATGAAAAATTTAATTCAAGTTATTAAACTTCTTTGTAAGAAAAAAAATCTATCTTATGAAGAACTAGCTAGAAAAAGCAAAATTGATACTGATGAATTAAAAGAAATTTTAAGCGGAAAAAGTAAAAGTTTGCAGATCAGTACGTTACTTTGTATTGCTCAGGGATTAGATGTTCCTATTTATGAAATTTTAAATATGGCCCAACAGAGGGCTAGAAAGAGAAGATGATTTTAAATCAATCAATATTCTTTTTTCTTCTTTAATGTTCTGGTTTCGTTTGTAGTTTGAATTGTTTTCCTATAGTCTTCGATAGAAAGAATAACATTTTTTAAAAAATGAGGCTCATTAATGTCAATACCAAGACGAGAACATACAGAAGAAATGCTCATTCTTTCGTATTCGTGGATATGATTATTTAAGAAAACAACGTCTTCAAACTTAATAAATTTTAAAGCATAAAAAGCAAGTATGGTTCCTAGTACATAATGATAATTTTTTGTAAGAAATTCTTCCGATAAGAATCTTCCTATCTCTTTGGGATTGTTTTTAATATTTAAAAAATGTTTTTTTTCTATTTGGGAAAGCATGTGATAAAAAGAAGTGCATTCTTTTTCAAAAGTAGTGTTTGGAATATTTAAAAAATATTTTTGAAGTAGAGAAATTGTGGAGTCATCTAAAGGGCCAAATTTTGTATAAGCTAATAAAATAATTTCATATTTATTTAGTAGGACACAGTCATTCTTAAAATATTTTAGGCGGGCATAAGAATCAATTTCATTGTTTGGAATACCTTTTTTTAATAGATAAAGATTTGTATATAATTCAAAATAGATGGATAAAAATTCTGTAAAGTAATCTCTAATGTTTGTATCTTTTTTTCCATTTGTATAATGAATGAATTCATGGACTAGAGTACTTACATCATTATAATTAAATTCTCTACTGATATGAATTGTTTGCTTGATGGCAGTTTTATTTAAATATTCTATTACACATCTTGATTCTGTGTCCTTTTTTTCATAATCAAATTCCAGTTCTCCAACAGGTATCAATTGATCAAAAGAAGTTAAATAATTTTTATCTATTTGTTCAATTACTTCTCTTGCAAGAAGAAAGATATCTTCAAAAGTTAAGTGATTCTGTATAGTTTTTGTTTTGAGAGATATTTGGTTTATGTAATCTAATACTTTATCATTTAATATACTAATACGATAGATATTATCTAAAAGGAATGAATGATTTGGTTCTAAATAATTGCAAATTTCATTTAAATAATCATTTAATTTTTCTCTACTATACATGGCAATCGTCTCTTTTTTTGTAGTTTATTATATCAATCTTTGTCTCATTTTACTAGTAGGGAATTTCTAGTTTTAAAATATGGCTCATAAAGTAAGAAAAATTAAATGTCTCAAAGTTACTTACTTTGAGTAAATTGTCTTTATTTGTTGTATTTATTATAACTCTTTTATGCTTGTTTGAAAATAATATTTTTTGATTTTGTAGTCAAGTTATGAATAAATCCTTATTTTATCGTATTTTTTTTCTGCTTTCTAAAAGTAAGTAACTTTGAGAAAATGGAAAGGGTATTGTTATGAAATTAGAGAGATTTAAAGAGAAAAATAATAAGATGATTGGTGTCCTACTATTTACTATTATTTGTATATTACTAATAGGAAGTGTGATCCTTTATAAAACATTTGCAACTTTTGAAGTAAATCATAATTTTAATATTATAAATGGAACTGTACAAGATATGGGAGATTTAGAATTTGCATTTTATGTTGATGATAAACTTGTAAAAAATATAAATGAAATTCCTAAAAAAGATTCAGATTATTCATTAGATACAAGTAGTAGTTATTGTATAGATTTATTAAATAACAAGCAAGTAAGTACAGTTCATTTTGATTATGAAAATTGGGAAGTAAGACTTAAAAATATAGAAGCAACAAAAACAAAGTGTTATTTATATTTTAAACAAATATATCAAGAAGAAGAATTAAATGGAGCTATACCAGATTTAGGAAATGGAAGATTAGTACCAGTTCAGATATTAGAAGAGAAACCAACAGGAATCACAATTGAAAATATAGGTGATGGATCCTATGGAGGAAAAGTAGTCAAAGCAGATATTACAGATAAGTGGTATAGTTATGGAGAGAAACAATGGGCAAATGCCGTGATATTAAGAAATGGAGTGACAGATAATTATACACCAGGACAAGAAATATTAGAAAGTGATATTGAAAGTTATTTTGTATGGATACCAAGATATAGGTATAAATTACAAGAAGATGAAGAAACTTTTGACAGTTATTCTACTGTAATAAATAAAGGACAATATGAAAATGTTCAAAGTTTTTATAATGATATAGGAGGAAACAAAGGTGAAAATAATGTCTTTGAGATAGAATTTGGATCAAAGGATAAAACAATAAGTACAACATTATTAAGTAAAGGCACATCCATAGTTCATCCAGCATTTGAAGCCTTTAATAGCAATGGATTTTGGACTGCTAAATTTGAAACAGGATATAATCAAAATAATGATGGAAGTGTCATGCCTACAGATAGTTGGAAAGTAAATGTATCACAGCAAAATATAGAAGCATCAACCAAGGTAATCATAAAACCAAATGTCTATAGTTGGAGAGGCATACAAGTAGCCAATGCCTTTTATACAAGTTATAACTACAAAAGAGATTTAGAAAGCCATATGATGAAAAATACGGAATGGGGAGCAGTAGCCTATTTAACTCAAAGTAAATATGGAAGATGCGAGGCAAATGGAAACTGTAGTAAAGTAAGAATAAATAATAATAGTAATTATATAACAGGAATGTCTGCTACAATTGCACCAATATGTGGGGCCACCGGAACAAAAGAAAGTTGTAATGGATATGAAGCAACTTCATTGAATGCAGATGGTGAACAAGTACAAAGCTATTATAATAAAAATAATAATGAAGCAAGTACAACAGGAAATTATTCTGGTGTTTATGATATGTCTGGTGGAGCACACGAATATGTTATGGGTGTTATGCAAGCTGCACAAAATAATAAAACCCCTGCAACAGGATCTAACTCAACAGCTAATTCAGGGTTCAATGGCCCTTATTCTAATGATAGTAGTAATGGAAGTAAAACAAATGGAAAAGAATGGCTATCAAGTAAATATTATGATTTATATGATTATGCAGTTACAGACCAAAAGTATAACAGAGGAAATCTTGGAGATGGAACAAAAGAATTTGGACCATTTTACAGTATATCGTATTTAAAAGCAAATGATAAAAGATTAGTGAGTAGTTATAATGGAGAAGATGCTTTCTTTGTCCTAAGCTATCGTCCATGGTTTGCACGAGGTGGAACTGGAACAGATGGCGCGTTCGCAGGTTTATCAGCATTCAACAATTACGATGGTTACGCATATCCCATTCTTACTTTTCGTATTGTTCTTACTCCATAATTTATTTTGATATTGAAAATAAAAAAGAATTTATTTGATGAGTTCATTTACAACATCAGTAAATTCTTTTTGAATGCTTTCTAATTCTTTTTTTGTTTTTGCTTCGAAACGTAAAGTTAAATTTGGTCCTGTATTACTTGCACGTATTAAAGCCCATGAGTTTTCTTTCTCAACTCGAGCACCATCTGTATCGATATAATTATATTTTTTTTCTTTAACGTATTCTAATACTTTTGATACTATCGTAAACTTTTTTTCATTAGACACAGGTATTTTGATTTCTGGAGTTGAAAGATATTCTGGAATATTTCGTAATAATTCACTAAATGTTTTATTTGTTTTGGATAAAATTTCTAAAAAACGAAGACCTGCATATATAGCTGAACATACTTCTGGACCACGATCATTAAAGAAAATGTGTCCTGATAATTCTCCTCCTAATGGAATATGGTGCTCTTTAGTAGAGCTTTCTGTAAAACTTGTTCCTGTTCGATTCATGTATACTTTGCCTCCCAGTTTATTAATTTCTTCTGTGAGAGCTTTGGAACATTTTACATCGCAAAGGAATGTTTTATTTTCTACTTTATTTATTAAATCTCTTACTGCTACGATTAAATATTTATCGGCCATGATGAATTTTCCTTGTTCATCGATGATTCCTAATCTATCGCCATCGCCATCGTATGCGATTCCAATATCGGCATGAAGTTTGCGTACTTTGTCTTTTAGCATTGTCATATTTTCTTCTACAGCAGGATCTGGATGATGGTTTGGAAATGTTCCATCATTTTCATCACAAATATAAGTGACATCTAAATTTGGAAATAATTGATGTGCTTCTTTCATAATGGTTGATGTGACACCGTTTCCAGCATCAATAACAACTTTTAATGTTTTTTCTCCCATATGAATATTCTCTTTTAAATAATTTAAGTAAGATTTGCGAATATCTCTTTCTTCATACATACCTGTTCCTTCTAAAAAATTTCCTTCTAATGTAAAATTTTTAAAATCTTCAATCATTTTTCCTCTTGCATTCGCTAAATCGTCAAAGGAAAATTTAAATCCATTGTCGTCTTTAGGATTATGGCTTGCTGTTACCATAATTCCATATGTTTTTTCAATGTATCTTGTGTAATAGTGCATAGGTGTTGTAATTTCTCCATAATTTATTACATTGATTCCTGAATCTAATAATCCTTTTATTAATGATGTTGTAAGGGAAGGTGAGGATGTACGGTTATCGTGACCTACTACGCATTTCTTTTTATCACAAAATTTCTGTAGGTAGCTTCCATAACTTTTTCCTATTTTATAGGCTGCTTCTTCATTAATTTCCTTGGGATAAGTGCCTCGAATATCATATGCTTTAAAAATTTCTTCTTTCATTTCTTACACCTCTTTATTCAATCTATATTCATTTTAACATAGAAATTTGCAAGAAAAAAGTCAAATTATTTTTTTTCTTTAAAGTGATTTTTTTTCTTTCTGTTACATATCTTGTATAAGAGAGGGTGATGAATTTGAAAAATGTGATACCTTTTTCAAAAGAACTTGATTTTAAAACAAAATTAAGTGAGATTACAAGCATTTCACTTGAAAGAGAATTTGAAGTGCATGATACGTCTATTGATGGAAACTTATTTGTGACTGGGGATTATAAGAGTCATGAGATTAGTGCGAATTTAATTCCATTTTCTTTTAAAATTCCATTTTCGATTGAGATACCTGAGGCTATTCTAACGGATAGTATTACTTTGGAAATTAGTGATTTTGCTTATGATTTATTAGAAGACAGTAAAATTAAAGTAAATATTGAATTAGAATTATGTGGGGAAGAAAAAGAAGTGGAAGAACAACAAGAAGAATTATTAAGTGAAGTAAAAGAAATTAATCCGGATGAAATTTTAGAAATGTTGGAGGAACCTAGAGAAAGTATAGAAGAGAATATGATAGAAGAGTCTCAAGAAACAAATCAAGAAAGTGATATGGATCCTGTAGAAGAAATACCAAATCCTACAGAAAGTGTAAGTGAAGATGTTGTTTTAGAAAGTGTCACTGATGAAGAAGAATATGCAACTTATCATATTCATATTGTAAAAGATGGAGAAACTGTAGAAACAATTTGTACGATGTATAATTCTAATTTAAATTTATTATCTGATTATAATGATCTTTCTAATATTACTCCAGGAGAAAAGTTAATTATCCCTGATTATGATGAATCTTAGAAGTGTTGAAGTTATTCGAGAAATTTATAAACCTACCAAAGTCACTATTATGGGCAATGTAGAAATATTAGAATCAACAAGTGGAAATGTTGTTTTAAAAGAAAAAAAGAAAGATATAAGAGAATTATACGATTATTTAGCCAGTCGTAATTTTTCTTATTTTCCTAAATTGATTGATGATAGTAGAGAAGGAGTGAATGTTTTTGAATATGTTTCTGATACGAATAGTCCTTTAGAGCAAAAGGCTAGTGATTTTATTAAAGTTGTTGCTTTGTTGCATCAGAAAACTACTTACTATAAAGAAGTCAGTTTAGATGAGTATCAAAAGATTTATGATGAAGTTTTTGATCAAATTAATTATTTAGAGTATTTTTATGATCACTTATATGATGAGTATTTTCAAAGTATTTTTCCTAGTCCGAGTGAATATTTACTTCTTACTAATATTTCTAAAATTTTAGCTTCTTTTCAATTTGCAAGAAATGAATTAGAAAATTGGTTTTCTAAAGTGAAAGATTTAAAAAAGTTTCGGATTTGTCAAATTCATAATCATTTATCGTTAAGTCATTATCATAAGTGTGAAAAAGATTGTTTATTAAGTTGGGAAAAATCAAGAAAGGATAGTCCGGTTTTGGATCTTGTTTCTTTTTATAAAGAAAGTTATTTTGAACTTCATTTTGAAAGTTTATTAAAAGAATATCAAGCTATTTGTCCTTGGAGTGAGGAGGAAAAACAATTATTCTTTCTTGTGATTTCGATTCCACCTAAGTTTGAATTAAAGGGAAGTGAATTTGAAAGAATTCAAAGTATACGGGGAGTTTTAGATTATGTTTATAAAACTGAGGATTTAATAAGGCCATACTATTCGGTAGAGGAGAAAAATTAAAATAAAAAATTCAATTAAAAGAATAAATATATTAAAGCGAAAAGGTAAGATAAGAGTCAATATTACTTGATAAAATATTAAAATACTTAAAGCAAATATGGCTAGAATTGTAAATAGTCCACCACCACGATTATTGCATTTTCGCATAAGAATCACCTATTATAATTTATGAGATAATTTTGAAATGTTACCCTTGACTTTGCTCCGGCGATTGATTATAATTGTATTTAGAGTAGGAGTGCTAGTCATATGAAATTAAAAAAAGGATTTACATTAATTGAGTTATTGGCTGTTATTGTCGTATTATCTATTTTGATGTTGGTTGCTGGAACTAGTATTTTAGGTGTTTTGGAAGATGCTAGAAAAGATCAATTTAAAAATGAGTTTTTAGATTTATTAAATACAGCTCGTATTAGAGCACAAGTGGACATGATGGCAGGTAAACTTACTAGTAAAAATCCTTCGGAATGTTTAAGTTTTTATCCTGATAATTATAGTGGAGCAGCTGGTCTTGATACAGCTAAATATCCTTTTTTAACTGAATTTGATGATAAAGGAAAAGACTATGTTGGAAGTGTTCTTATTACATTAGTTACTAAAGATGGGAATAGATCCATTGACATTAAAGGTTGGATGAGTAATGATGATTTTAAAATTGAAAATGGGGCTATTGATGTAACAAGGGAAAGTGTTGTGGCTGTAGAGAGTGCTGATGCTTCTATAAAGTGTGGAGCTGCATCTTAAACCTAGAAATAGGTTTTTTCTTTTGGTATAATATGGATAAGGTTAGGTGGTTTTCTATGTTAATTATTGGTAGTCATGTTTCTTTTGGTGGAGAACAGTTACTGGGAAGTGCGAAGGAGGCTGTATCCTATGGGGCAAATACGTTTATGTTTTATACGGGTGCTCCTCAAAATACGAAACGTACGAATATTCGTGAAGATTTACTTTTAGAAGCTAAAAATTATATGGCTCAAAATGGTATTGATCTTTCTCATGTTATCTGTCATGCTCCTTATATTATTAATCTTGCAAATAATAGTGATTTGGAAAAATGGCAATTTAGTATTCAATTTTTAAAAAATGAACTTTCGAGATGTGATGCTTTAGGCATTTCTTATCTTGTTTTACATCCTGGAAGTGCTGTAGGGTTACCTAAAGATGTTGCTCTTCAAAATATTGTTGATGCTTTAAATCTTGTTTTGAGTAGTCAATTTAAATGTCAAATTCTTTTGGAAACAATGGCGGGTAAAGGAACGGAATGTGGAAGTAATTTAGAGGAAATGGCTTTTCTTACAGAGAAGTTACCACTCGTTGGTGTTTGTCTTGATACTTGTCATTTAAATGATTCAGGTGTTGATATGCAATATTTTTCTGAATATTTAGAAGAATTTGATCAAAAAATTGGAATTCATCGTATTCATTGTGTTCATATTAATGATAGTAAAAATGGTTTATCTTCTCATAAAGATCGACATGCAAATATTGGCTTTGGAACAATTGGTTTTGATAATTTATTGAATGTTATTTATAATGAAAAATTAAAAGATGTTCCTAAAATTTTAGAAACACCTTATGTTGGAAAAAGTTTTGACGATAAAGAAAAATTATATCCTCCTTATCGAGTAGAAATTGATATGATTCGAAAGAAAAAAAGAGATGAAAATTTTTTGGAAACTATTCAAAATATTTATAATAAGTAACCGTATTTTTGATAATAGAATTGAATTAATTTTTGGATTTTTTGATAGTTTTCTTCACTAAAGTGATCTTTGTAACGTTCTAAATTTAATAAATTGGGATTTCTTAAAATAAGTTCCCAGTTTTTTTTAACAAATTCATAAGTAAATGATAGTTCTTCTTCATTTAAATCTACTTGATTTTTTAAAGCAAAATTTTTGACATCTTCTTTTGTAAAATGAGTCATATATCTACTTATTAAATTATACATAATACCACCTATAACTAGTGTATGAAAAAGGAAAAAAAATTAATACTAAAAATGGTGAAATTTATGAAATTAAAACTTTTATTATTTGCTTTTTTTCTTTCTTTTTTCTGTGTATTATTAAATTTAAATTTAGGACATAAAGAGTATTATACAGCTCTTCTTTTAGAAAAAACAGAGATGATTGTGGAAGGAAGTGTGGCACCTCGTGGCCGAATTTTGGATTGTCATGGAAAAGTGCTTGTAGATAATCGTGGAGTTCTTAATATTGTGTATCATAAAAATGCAAGTGATAGTATTCATGATGAAATTCGTATTGCTAAAAATTTGTCTCGTTTTGTTGATCGTGTATCTCTTTCATTCACTCAATTAAAAAATTATTATTTAGCTACTAATAATAATGGAAATGATTTAATTCAAGAAGAAGAGTGGAAGATGTGGGATGAGAGAAAACTTACAAATGAGGATTTATCTCAATTAAAATGGGACCGTATTACTGAGGATATGCTTCAATATTCTTTGGATGAACAAAAGATTATTTATTTATTTTCTAAAATGAAAGAGGGATATCAATATCAAGATAAAGTTCTTTTTTCTGATGTCTCTGAATCGTTTGTTGCTGAAATTTTAGAATTACAAATTCCTTCTATTCAAGTAGGACTTACTTTTG
>CANPWX010000007.1 GCA_947585065.1 uncultured Bacilli bacterium
TTTTAACTATTTCTAATATTTTAGTTTACAATTTATTTACTTGTTATTCTCCGTATACTTTATGTAAAAATTATTCATCTGTTATATAGTAACAATCGGCATAATCATTTCTTATTTTCTTTAAATTTTTAATTCCATATATAAATACTTCTATGTTTTTTTCTTTAAAATAATTTTTTAAATTTTCCGTTATAATACTTTCGAGTAAACAAATAAAATCATAGTCTTTGTAATCTTCTTCACTATTAAGAACAAAATTTAGTACTCCTAATTTATATGTTTGATTTTCTTTTTTTAGTTTTTTTATTACAGAATTATAAAAGCTCATGATATATATATTTTTCTTTTTATATTTATTGATTGTTTTTAAAAATAATTCTGTATCTATATTATGCTCTTTTATTTCTAATACTATTATTTTCTCAGTTTTTAATTCTAATACACTTTCTAAAGTCGGAATATCTTGTTTTTTTAAATCTTTATAATTTGTTAAAGAGATAATTTGATCTTTTATCATTGGATTATGGTTTATTACAAAGCGATGGTCTTTTGTTGTTCTTACATCACATTCAAATCCTATATAATCTTTATTTTGAATGGCAAGTTGAAATGCTTTAATAGTATTTTCTTTTTCATTTTTTTTGAGGCCCCGATGGGCAATTAAATTTTTCATACTTTATTGTATGAATTGAAATAATGTTTATTCCTTTCTTTTTCTTCTTATTACTAATATTCGAAATAATAATAGTATAAAAAGGATGCATGGAATACCAACATACCATTCTAAATTGTTAATTTTTTCTTCTTTTGTTTCTATATCCTTTAATTCATTAAACACTGGAGTGGCATTTTTTTTATTTAGATAAAAAACATAAGTTTCTTTTGTTCCATCTTTATTTGTTATTTCAATATTTGTTGTATATTCTGTTTCTTCGATTTTCATTTCTCCATCATCATTTAACTCATAATTAAATTTTAATGCTTCCTCTCCTTCTTCTAAATCTACTGAGTAAACGTTATTGTTGGGTTCAAATTCTCGCGATAGAGTCCCATTTAGTATTTCAATATTTTTGAGGGAACCTGCTGAGACAAAAGTTGGAAATAAAAGAAAAAAGAAAAAAACACGTTTCATGATACTCACCTACCATTAGTATAGGCTTTTTCATCGTTTTTAAACGTGCTTTTTTGATTTTTTTCTAAATAATTTATTAATTTTTCTAATTTTTCTTTTTCATTATTCTTTGCATGAAGTAAAAGTATTTCTTTATTTAAAGGTAAGACTGCATATTTTAATGCATAATGAATAATGGTTTGATAATCCATTTCGGAAAATTCTTCTGTTTTTTTCGATACTATTAATTTGTTGTAGGAAGCATCCGAAAGTTTAATGAAGTAATTTTTTAATTCTTTGGAATGCATTTTTTTGGCTAATAGCATACTATGGTAAAAAATTTTAGCTTCTTTTTGTTCTGTTTCTGTATTTTCTTTTTGAGGAATTTCTTCTTGCAATAAATAATCTAAGGCATGTTTTTTTTCATTAGAATTATTTTCACATAGAATATTTTTAATTGCATAGATTTTTTCTTCTGGAAAATGATTTAATTTAGCGATGTCTTCTAAAGAGATGCGGAATTCTAGCATGAGCTCTATCCATAAAAGTTTTTCAGCTTCTATTCTTTTTAATATTTCTTTTTCTTCATTGGTAATATTTGAAAATATTTGTCTGTGATTTGTATCTATTATTATTTCTTTTTTGCTTGCACGATACTCTTTGATTTTTTTTAGATCGTAATCGCTCATTACTTTCTTTGTAATATCGCGATAAATTGATCCGTTTAAAATACTTTGCACTTCATGAATATGCATTTCATATTTCGTTGCAAGAGCTTGATCAGATAATTGCATATTGTAATCAAGATAATCTGTTACAAGATTTATTACTCTTTCATACATATGGAATTTACTTGCTAAAGAAGATGGTTTCATTGTTTTTAAAGTAATTCCTTTTTTTTCTAAATTTTCTAATCTTTTGTAAACTTCTTCTGTTTTTAAACGAATCGTATTTGCTTGTTTCTTTAATACTTTTTGATATAGTTCTTTGTTGTAATAGTGTGAATGTTCTTTCGATAAAGTATTAAATAGTAAAATTCTTAATTCTTTTTCTGTTATGCCAAGGGCAATTGCGATTTCTAAAAATGTATATCCTTCCATAACAAGTGAGATAACGTCTTCAATTAAATCGTAATCAATAATCTTTCGATTGGCTAAATTTCTATTCATTAAAATTTTATTATAAATTTCTGGGTTATAGTTTTCATTTCCTTTCTGTTCTAAAGAATTAATAAATGCTGCGATTTTATTTTCTTGACACATTAAGATAGAAGCAATTTCTTTATTTGTCTTTCCTTCTAAAGCTAATTTTATAATATGTTTTTTTTCTTCTTCTGTAAACATAAGTTATCCTTTCTATATCATTTTTTCTAATATTTCATTCATTATATATATTTTCTCTTTTGGTATTAAAATATTCCCATTTTTTTGTTTTAAATCGCCGTTTTTCAATAAGGGTTTAATGGGAAAAGCATCGGACATTTCTAAACCATATTTTTCTTTAAATGCTTGTAAATTCACTCCAGCTAATTTTCTTAAACCAAGCATTAACTCATCGTTCATTTGTTCTCTTTGATTTAATAATTCACTAGTGCCTGATTTTTCTCCTTGTAAATATTTCCAAATGTTTCTTGTATTGGTATATCTTACTCCATCAATGTACCCTGAAGCCCCTAATCCAAAACCATAGTATTCTTCGTTTGCCCAATAGGTTAAATTATGTTTGGATTCTTTGTTTTTTTTGGCAAAATTGGAAACTTCATAATGAATAAATCCTTTTTTTTCTAAAGTTTTTGAAATCAGATCATACATCATGCGATCTGAATCTTCGTCTATAGGTTTTATTTTATTTCTTGCTAGTATTGTATGATTTTCTAATTGTAAAGAGTAAGCACTTAGATGATCTGGTTTTAATTTTAAAAAGAGTTTTAAGTCTTTTTGTAAATCTTTTTTGTTTTCTTTTGGTATAGCATATATTAAATCTAAATTCACATTTTTAAATCCATAATTACGAATCAGTTTCATTTTTTCTTCTGCTTCTTTAAATTTATGATCTCTTCCTAAGATAATTAAATTTTGTTCTCCAAAAGATTCTATTCCTATACTTAGACGATTCACTTCATATCTTTTTAATAATTTTAAAAGATCTTCTGTTATATCTTCTAAGTTACATTCCACGGTAAATTCTAAACTAGGAGTCGTTTTAAATTTTTTAGTTAAAAATAATAAGTATTCTAGTTCTTTCGAGTTTAAACAACTGGGTGTTCCTCCACCGATATAAATTGTTTTGATTTCTTCTCCCATGTAATTATCATCTATTTCTTCTTTTAGTTTTAATAGATAATCATGAGACCATTTTGGCTCGTAAAACATTTTGCAAAAATCACAATAGGAGCAAATGCTTTTACAAAAAGGAATATGAATATAAACTGCTTTCATCTTTCTTTTCTCTTTTCTGTTCTTCTAATATTATGAATTTTCATAACATTATACTCATTTAATCGAGCATTTTCTATTTTTAAATTTTCCGGAATATGATTTTGGTAAACATGAGGATCTATTTTTAAGCTTTCAAGAGTTAATGCATATTTGATTCGAAAAGAAACAATTCTTTCCCAATCCTTTGAAGTGTAGTCTTTCAATTCTTTTTTTGGCCCTTGTTTAGGATTTAGTAATTCCAGTACTTCAAGATCATTTAAATCTTTTAAAAAATTTATGTATTTTTCTTTATAGGGAGAAGACATTTGATAACGTCTTGCTTGTAAAAATTCTTTGACTATTGGAGTATTATCTTTTCTATGATGTTCCGCTTGTTCTAAATGATAGTGAAAAGCATTTGCATATTCTTTCGGAAAATTCGCTAAATTAATACGAAATTCTTTGTCTAAGGCACTGACATTCGGAAATTCTAAAATATTTGCTAATTCTTCTATTGTAAGTTCATAGGCAAATAATATTTTGTACCATAATCCTATCGATTGACGAATTTTAGCTAATTGATCGTATTCTTCTTGTGATAGTTTTTTTTCAAAAAATAGAGAGCTATTTTCTTTTAGATTTTGTTCATTATATTCTTTCATTAAATTAGGCATTTCTATAAATAATTCTTCTCCTAATATTTCTTTTGCAAGATCTACATATTTTTGCTGATTTATTACCTCTCTTAAAATATTTTTAGATAAATCACATCGTAATCCTAATTCTATATAAGTGATTTGAAATTGTACTTCTTTTCCTATTTGTAACATTTTTATAACATTTTTATATTGCATATAATTATTATAGGTTGTATTATTTTTAAATTTATCTGGAATACGATTTGGATATGCTTCTAAGCGTTCATACAAGCTTTTTATATCTTCTTCATTTTTTTGATTTTGATCATTTAAAAAATCACTTAATAATTTGTTTTGATAAGTTTTTGTTTTTGTTAATCTTTTTAAAAAATCTTTGATTTCTTGTTCTGATTTATTTCTTTTTAAGCCAATTTCAAAGAAAGTTAGTCCTTTTTTTACTTCTTCGGCAATTTTTAGAATTTCTGTTACAACTTCTTGATATTCTTGATTTTTACGATTTTCCTGAGCAGTTTGGATTTCGTGTCTCTTTTTCGCATTTAAATGGTTGATATAATTTTTAATATAATCAATATCTAAATCTAGGTTGTGACTTATTTCAGCTGGAAAAAGTCCTTGTAATGCCAACTCTTTTATTTTATCGTTTAAATTCTGATTTGTCATAGTTCACCCCTTTATCTTTTTTTAAATTGTCTTTCTCTAAGTATTCATCCATTTTGTGATTTTCTTTTAAAAGTTCTTTTGGCACGTGTTTATAATAATTTATAAAAGAAATTGGATACTTTTGACTTTTTAGAGGAAGGACATATTTCATTCGGTATTTTACCAAGATGAACCAATCATTTTTTGTATAAGTGGTTGCTTTTCTTTTTAAAATAGTTTCGGCTTCAATGTCACTTTCCTTCATTTTTTGATAGAGTTCTGTTACTTTACCACTTTTTAAAAAGTTTTTTATTTCTCTTAATTTTTCTTTTTCTATTTCTTTGGTATCCTCTTGTAAGTAATAGGCCAATGCTTGTTGATAGTTTTCTTTTGCCTTTTCCTTTTCAACCATTAGAACCATTCCGGCAAATTCTTTTTGGGAAAATGAAAATAATTGATTCCATTCTTTGATACTTAAATGAAACGTTATGAATAGTTGCACCCAAAATTCTAAATTTTCTTGAATGGTTCTTGCTAAAAGATGATCATATTCCGATGCTTCTTGGGCTAAATAGGATATTGTCCAGTCGATTTGCTCTTTTTTGGAAACATATGCATCCAATACATCTGGATAGAGAGTTCTTGATAATATTTGGTTCCATAAATTTTTATTGTTATTTGTTTGGTTGATGATCGCATTTTTCATCTCTTTATAAATACGATACTGTTTTATGAGTTCGTTTTCTTTTGAAATGATTAATAGGTTATTTTTTTCTAATAATTCTAAACGTTCAAAGACTTCTTTATAATGATAATGCAAAGTATCTTCCATTTTATCTTTTATTTTTTGATATTTCATGGGAGTCTTTTTTAAATTTTCTATTAAGTCAGTAATTTCTGTTTCAGGTATTTTTAACATTGATTCTATTTCTAATGGTGTTAGTCCTTGCATTAAATAATCTATTATTAATTTTTCTTTCATGCTTTTTCACTACTCCTCACTACTTAAAATACTTAAAAAAGCTTCTTTTGGAACTTCTACGTTGCCAATCATTTTCATTTTTTTCTTTCCTTGTTTTTGTTTTTCTAATAGTTTCCTTTTTCTTGTTACATCACCGCCGTAACATTTGGCTAGAACATTTTTACGCATCGCGCTAATGTTTTCTCTGGCAATCACTTTTGATCCGATTTGGGCTTGAATAGGAATTTGGAACAATTGACGTGGAATTTCATTTTTTAATTTTTCAACAATATTTTTTCCTCTTGTATAGGCAAAGTCTTTATGAACTATTATTGATAGGGCATCTACGATAACTCCATTTAATAAAATATTCATTTTCACTAAATTACTTTCTCTATATCCACATAATTCATAGTCTAGTGATGCATAGCCTTTTGTGTAGCTTTTTAATTTGTCAAAAAAATCATAGACGATTTCGGATAATGGAATTTCATAATGAATATTACATCTTTTCTCGTCGATGTATTCTAGGCTTTTATAAATTCCTCTTTTATTTTGACAAAGCTCCATAATCGGACCAATATATTCGCTTGGTGTAATAATATTGGTGTAAATGTATGGCTCTTCAATATAAGATATTTTTGCAGCATCTGGCATTTTATTTGGACTATCTATTTCTTCAATTGTTCCATTTGTAAGATGAACTTTATATATTACACTTGGACTTGTTACTATTACTGAAAGTGAGAATTCTCTTTCAAGTCTTGTTGTAATAATGTCCATATGAAGAAGACCTAAAAAACCTACGCGAAAACCAAATCCTAGGGCATCTGATGTTTCCGGTTCTATTTTTAAAGCTGCATCATTTAATTTTAATTTTTCAAAAGCTTCTTTTAATGCCTCATATTTATTCATTTCTACTGGAAATATCCCAGAGTATACCATTGGTTTTACTTCTTTATATCCATGAATTGGTGTATCGGTTGCCTCTTTTTTTAGTGTTAGTGTATCTCCCACATGGACAGCAGAAATATCTTTAATCGATGCACAGAAGTAACCTACTTCTCCAGATACAAGTTTTTCTTTTGGCAATTCTTTCGGAGTGTGTACCCCAAGTTCTGTGACTTCATAGCTTGCTTGTGTCGCGAGAAATAAAACTTCATCTTTTTTTCTAAGTTCTCCTTCTTCTACTTTAATTAAACCTACTACTCCTTTATAAGGATCAAAATAGGAGTCAAAAATGAGTGCTTTTAAAGGAAGAGAGTTGGCAATTTTAGGAGCTGGTATTGTTTCAATTACAGCTTCTATTAATTCTTTTACTCCTTCTCCTGTTTTTCCACTGCAAAGGTGAATTTCTTCTTCTTTAAATCCTAATACTTTTTTTAATTCTTCTTTTACTTTAGGGATGCAAGCATTTGGCAAATCAATTTTATTAATTACTGGAATTACTTTTAAATTGGATTCCATAGCAAGGTATAAATTCGCTATTGTTTGAGCTTCAATTCCTTGAGCGGCATCCACCACTAGTATCGCGCCTTCGCAAGCGGCTAAACTCCGACTCACTTCATAGGAAAAATCAATATGGCCTGGAGTATCAATCAAATTTAATAAGTAATCTTCCCCTTGATAATGATAGTTTAAGGCAACAGCATTTAATTTGATGGTTATGCCTCTTTCTCGTTCTAAATCCATACTATCAAGGACTTGATTTACCATTTCTCGTTTGTCTATTGCACCGGTGATTTCTAATATACGATCAGCGAGTGTACTTTTCCCATGATCAATATGGGCAATGATAGAAAAATTACGAATATTTTGTTGCTTCATGGGTCTCACCTAGACATTATTATACAAAAAAAATGATTTTTAGTAAATAGAAAAAATGGCTCCTAAATCTGAGGAACTTTCTAAAATTACGTAAATAATTTTTTGAAAATATTTACCATTTCTGTAATACCATTACTCATTACCTCTTCAACGGCACTTGAAAAAGCAACACCTGCTTTTGTAGCTCCGTTAGAAAAATCTTTATGGACATCCGTTATATAATCGTTAATATCTACTTCTTTTCCCTCTTTTACATCTTGTTCAAACTTTGCCATTGCATCATTGGTAATCCAACTTTTTTTCTGCAATATTGCTTCATAGTAACCTGCTTCCATTGCAATGGTAAGAGATAGATATAGTACAAATAAAAGTCCAAGAATTTTTAATGGCCAATTTTTCTTTTTTGTTTTTTCCATATTCACCGTATGATACTTTCTAATACATCAGCGAGTATCATTACTGTATTTGTAACCTCGCTTATTTTATTATATTGCCCGCCGATTTCAATTAGAATTGTTTTGGTTGAAAAATTTTGATTAAATATGGCCTTTGGTCCACTTCCTCCTTTTGTTAAAACACCTCTGGATAATCCTGGCATTTTTTCATTTAATAAATCGTTTACTCTATTTGCTAGGGCAAGATTTTCTTCATAGTGTTCATGATCAATACCTATTACAAACATAATCTTGGCATATCGTCTTCCATTTTGTTCTAAATAGGAAATGTCATATGGAAGAGCATCACGGTGCAAATCAATAAAATATTCTAAACTTGGATTTTGTTCTAAAGCAGAAGTCATTAGCATTTTACTCGCGACATAGCTATATTCATAATCCCAATTATTGGCATGAATAATCTCACTTATGGAATTGGTTTCAACCATCGTAGGTATTCCTTTTTTATTTAATTCTTCTCTTAATTTATAGGAAGATAACATTACTGTAGGTATTTTGTTGTATTCATTTTCACTGTCATTTACATATTCTTCTGTCTGATGAGAATTATATAAATACACAATTGGTTCTTTTTTATTTTCTTCAGGACTTGGATCTTCTATGTATTCTCCTTTGGATGGATCATTATTTCTATCCTCTTCTTTTGTTATTTCTTGAGAACCAATTGTATAATTCAAAAGAAAATCTAATAAAGTTGTTTGTTCGGTTACTCTTGTGTTTCCTGGAAAAGTCGAGCGAATGAAGAAATTTAAAACTTGGTTATTATGAAACCAGGAAGAAAAAAAGGAAAGTGAGACGGCAAACGAGACAGTTCCTAAGAATAAAACCCAAAATATTTTACTTCTTTTCTTTGCTTTTTTGCTTTTAAAATATTTCACTTTGATCACCTAATAGTATTATATAAGATGAAAAGTAAAAAACTTGTCGAAGTATTAGAAAAATAGAATTTGTTTAATAGCATTTGCTATTACTTCGGATAAAATGGATAAATCCATATCTAAATTATATTTCGTAACCATCATATTTTCGTTTTTCCATATGGTTGGAAGTCCAATGGATAAAACAGGAACAGAAAATGTTTCTTTATCAATTTTTTTATTGCTGCGTAGTTCATTTGCAAATATAATTCCACAGTCATTTAATTCTATCGAACGATTAATGTATTTCAATTCCTTTGTAAGAAAACTATCTATTAATACAATAACATCTGGATTTAAGTGATTTACAACCATTTCAATTAATTTAAATGAGGATATTCCTGTTTTATTTGTTGTTTCTGGAGTAAATAATGCCACTTTTGGGATAGTTAAAAAATCATTATAATTATTTGTGGCAATGAGATTATTTACTACTTTTACTCCAAAAGAATCAGCCAAAAGAGAAGAATTACCTAATCCGATGAATAATATTGGCCCAGTATGCTGATATTTTGCTAGAAATGTTTTAAATATTTTGGCAAAATTTTTTTGTAAGTCTTCTTTTCTCTTATAAATAATTGAATCATCAAAATGAATTGTATAATAATCTCCTTTTTTGGTTTTCCAATTTTTTTCGTCTTTTTCAGTAATTAAAAAATGTTTCATAATTAAATTTTTTTCTTTTTTCTTACTGATTAATTTTTCTTTTTCTGGAGGTATCCCTGCATCTAAAATAAAATTTTGTTTCATTTCATTCACCATTATCAGTATGAAACATTTTTTTTAATTTATTCTTTGACTTAATTTAATTTAATTTTTCTTTTACTTTTTTACTTACGATTGACATATCGGCAACGGTTCCAATCTTCTCTGTTAAATATTTCATAACTTTTCCCATTTCTTTTATAGATTCTGGTTTTAATTCTTCGAGTGCTTTATCAATTTCTTGTTCTATTTCTTCTTCACTTAATTCTTGAGGTAAATAAGATTTTAATATATCGATTTCTTTTTCCATCGACTGTACTTCTTCCATTTTATTGTATTTTTTATATTCTTCTATACTATCTTTTCTTTGTTTTACATTTCTTTTTATTACAGTAATAATTTCATTTTCTTCTAATTCCTTTTTTAAGGCTATTTTTTCTAATTGCAATGCACTTTTTAACATACGAATTACAGATAAACGAAATTTATCTTGACTTTTCATACTTTCTTTTAAATCATTATTTATTCTATCCATTAAATTCATTTGTGATTCCTCCCATTTCTTTTTTTATTTTATCACATCTCTATTCTTTTTATCAATCCTATTTTAAAAAAAGATTGCTTTCACTTGCAATCTTAATAATTTCTATGTTTTCTTGAATTACGAATATTTTTCTTTTTTTCTTCTCTTCTTTTTACTCCAGGTTTTTCATAATGTTTTCTTTTCTTTAATTCTGAAGGGACACCACTTCTTGCAACTGCAACTTTAAATCTACGAATTGCTTTGTCAATATCTCCATCTTTGACAATTACTTTATTAGAATTCATCTTTTAATCCCTCCCTTCACATTTACTACAACTGATTATAACACCTTGATTTTGAACAAGCAAGAGGAAACTGCAAATTTTTCTTGGAAAAGTTCCATTTTTTGCATTTAAACACTCATTAATTCCGTTTCTTTTTCTTTCATTTTGTCATCTACTATTTTATTATATTTTTGAATTAGTTCTTGAATGTCTTCTAATTCTCTTTTTTCTTCGTCTTCTGGCATTTCTAATTTTTTTATTTCGTTGTTGGCATCTTGTCTGATATTTCGAAGAGCAACTTTGGCTTCTTCACAAGCATTTTTAGCCATTTTTACATATTCTTTTCTTCTCTCTTCCGTTAATTCAGGAATGGTTAATATAATTATTTCCCCATTATTTGTTGGTGTAATTCCTAAATTTGCTTCATTAATGGAACGTTCCATTTCTTTTAAAACTCCACGATCAAAAGGCTTGATAAAAAGTTGTCTTGCTTCAGGAACGGTTATATTGGCAAGGCTTTGAATTGGCGTTTTTGATCCATAATATTCTACCATTATACCATTTAACATCGATGGGTTGGCTCTTCCTGCTCGAATATTTAAAAGTTTATTTTCTAAACTTTCTATTGTTTTTTTCATCATTTGTTCTACATTCATATTTTTTCCTCTTTCTTTTTATAACTTTTTTATAAATTCTTCTAATTCATTTTTTTCTTTTTTCCCCACTAGTTCTTGATCTAATAATCCATTTTTAAAATACATTAAGTATGGGGTATACCCTAAATGTTTTTGCAATCTTTCATCCATTTGTTTTAGGTATTCATAGTCTTTACTTTTTTCATCGATTATTTCACGATCTATATAATATATTTTTAAATCATAGAGTTCCATCATTTCTTTTAAATTTGGAAGATATCGTTCACAAGTTTCACAAAAATTTCGAGATGATAGTAACAAGAAAGAATCTTTTCTTTCTATTTTTTCTCTTACTTGATTTATAGTTAATTCTTCTAAAAAATCAATTTGATATTTTTCTTTTGGATTTTCGCCAAAGACTGAATTATTTTCATTTGGAGCTTGTCTAATAAAATGAAGGGCGATTTGATCTCCAAAAGCTAGTAAGAGAAGGACTCCTATAAATAAAATACAATAGGCGATTTCTTTTTGACGTTCATTTAAATTTATATGATCTTTCATGCTATTTCCCCTAAAAAAGATGAGAATATGTTCTTCCATTCTTCTTTCTTTCTATTTTTCTTAGCATTTGTCCAATAACTGGTAACAGTTTTATCTCCTTCAATAATTGATGTTTCATCATCATAATATAAAATTTCTCCATTTTTTACAACAACGAGCGTTGGTGCATAGATGTTAATTGTCTCATCATCTAAAACTTTTAGATAAGGAGTTAATAATTCAACAATATTTTCATAAGTTTGACTTGCTCTTTTTCGATCATTTAAAATATTATAATAGTAAATTTCTTTAATATTACTTTCTCTCGCGGCATCGTTTAAAATATCTGCATATATGGAACTCCATTTGTTTTCTTTAAACCCCATAAATACTATGGCACTTCCTGAATTTAATGTTTCTAATATTTCTTTGGCAGTTTTATATACAAAAACGTTTTCAGTAGTTATACCATATTCTTCGGTAAAAGCTTCATTATCTTTCAAATCATTTTGTTTTTGATAATTTTTAGTTCCTAAATAAATAAAAGCCGCGATCAAAAAGATAAAGCTTGCTATATAAAAGATTTTTTGATAAATATTCATTGGTTTTTTATTTACTTTCATACTTTAACACTCCTCTTAAGTAATATTATAGCAATTTTTTTGATTGAAGAAAAGACACTCTCCCAAAAAAGTGTCTATCCTTTGTTAATTATCCTTTTACTTGTTTCATAACTTCTTCTGCAAAATCATCGCTGCGTTTTTCCATACCTTCTCCAACTTCATAACGAATGGCATGAATAATTTCTCCCCCATGATTTTTTACATAGTTTGAAACGCTGATGTTCCCATCTTTAATAAATGCTTGTTCCGTTAAACAAATTTCTTTATAGAATTTTTGAATACGACCAGCAACCATTTTTTCTGCGATATCAGCCGGTTTTCCTTCATTCATAGCAAGCTCTTTTTGAATTTGTTTTTCTTTTTCTAATACTTCTTCTGGAACATCGGCAGGAAATACATATTCAGGACGCATAGCAGCTTGTTGCATTGCAACATCTTTGGCAACATTTTCATCGGCACCTTTTAGAACAACTAGGCTCGCGATTTTACCACCCATATGTAAGTAAGATCCAAAACATTCTCCTTCATTTAATGAAACTATTTCAAAACGACGTAATGATAATTTTTCACCAATTTTTGCAGTTTTCGCGATAATTAAATCTTTTACAGTACCATCTTCACAAGGAACTTCTAATGCTTCTTCTAAAGTTTTCGCATCGCTTTTTAATAAAGCATTGCCAATAGAATCAATCATATTTTTAAATTCTTCATTTTTACTTACAAAATCAGTCTCAGAATTTACTTCTAAAATGACAGCTTTTTTTCCATCTACAAAAATATTTGCTAATCCTTCTGCAGCAATTCTACTTTCTTTTTTACTTGCTTTAGCAATTCCTTTTTCTCTTAAATAATCCTCTGCCGCAGCCATGTCTCCATTTGTTTCAGAAAGAGCTTTTTTGCAATCCATCATGCCTGCGCCTGTTTTTTCTCTTAAATTTTTAACCATTTCAGCAGTAATCATATTTGTTTTTCCTTTCTATTTTAAAGCATTGATTAATTCGTCTTTTTTCATACTAGAGTATCCTTTAACACCTTGTTCTTTGGCAATATTTTTAAGTTCTGCTAAAGTCATACTCGAATAATCTTTTGTTTCTTCCTTTATTTCTTCTACTTTTTCAACTGGAACTTTTTCTTCGTCTTTTACTTCTTCTTGTTTTTCTGTTTTTTCTTCTTTTTCTTCTGAAGCTTTATCTTCTTCTGTTACGTAATCAACAAGTTCTAAACCATTGGCTTCACAAATAGCATTATTTAACGCGCCAATTACAACTTTAATTGCACGTACAGCATCATCATTTCCTGGAATTACATAATCCACATCATCTGGATCACAGTTGGTATCAATTAAACCAAATACTGGAATATTTAATTTTCTTGCTTCACGAATAGCATTAACTTCTTTTTTTGAATCAATAATAATTAATGCTTGTGGTAATTTTACCATATCACGAATACCAGATAAAAGACGATTTAATTTATCATATTCTTTTCTAAGTCCAATTACTTCTTTTTTTGGTAATACGTCAAAGATTCCTTCTTTTTCCATATTTTCGATTTCTTCCAAACGACTTACACGTTTACGAATGGTACGGAAATTTGTAAGAGTTCCTCCAAGCCAACGTTCTGTAACATAGTATGAATGGCTTCTTTCTGCTTCCTCTTTCATTACTTCTCCAGCTTGTTTTTTTGTTCCAACAAATAGAAAAGTTCCTCCATTTTCTGCAATTGATTTCATTTCAGCATAAGCTGCTTCCATTCCTTCTACAGTTTTACCAAGATCAACGATATAAATATCATCTCTTGTTCCATAAATATACGGTTTCATTTTTGGATTCCATCTTTTTGTTTGATGTCCAAAATGAACTCCAGCTTCTAATAATATACTTTTAGAAACTACGGCCATAAAAACATCCTCCTTCGTTTTTCATCTGTATTTCATCTTCTCACCCTTTTCACTCTACGCCGAGAGCACTCGAAAAAGATAATCCGAAATACATGTTATTTGCTTTTAAAAAGCCAATGATATTGTAACAAATTTTAAGAAAATATACAAGAAAAAAATGAAGTGTTGTTCTAAAGTGAAAAAGCATCATAAAATGAAACTTTCTTTAGATGATGTTCTTTGTAAAAATCATAATTTTTTAAAGCAATGTTCCTTGGTATTCTTTTAATACTTCTTCTCCTTAAATAATGATTATAAATACAATTCCATTAGCAATAAATAATAGTTTATTTTTGAACGATCTGGCTCTATTCCTAATTCTAAATAAAATTTTGGTATATATTCTTCTCCATAATTTCTTTTTATAGATTTTTCACAAATAGCTAAATCAAACCATTTATCAGCAATTCCACACTCTCCAACATCAATAAATCCAGCAAAAGTATCCCCGTTAGCAAATATATTTGGCAAACTCATATCTCCATGAGAAAAACAAAGCTCTTCTTGAAATTTATTTTCCTTTAGATAATCAAGCAATTTTTTGGCTGAGCCAAATTTTTTTAAAATTTCTGGCTTCAATGATTCATCCGTAACAAGTCCTTCGTTAACATTTTTTTCAACTAAATTCAATTTATAATTAAGAGATACATCAAATGGACAATCTTCAATATTGATTTGATATATTTCTTTAAAAGCTGAAGCTATTATTTTTAAAACTAAATCAGGATTTTTTAAGTAAGTGTCAGAGCATACCATTTCTCCTTGTATGCCTTCTGTAATTAAAAATTCTTCTTCCTTTGTAGTTTCATATATCACAATTTTTGGAACGGGTAATTTTCCTTGTAACCACTCTAAAGCATTATGTTCTCTAGTAAGTAAACCATTCTTTGCTTTTTTTAAAAAATATATATTCTCATTTTTACTAATTTTAAATACTTGGGAATCAGAACACCCAATACTAATCTCTTCTAATTTAGAATTTTCTATAAATTGATCAATTTCTTTTGAAAATTTTTCTTTCATATTTTTTAACCTTCTCCTAACTATCTTTTTAAATTATCATGATTCATTACTTAAGTTAATTTTTGGTCTTTATGTTCTTTGTAAAAATCATAATTTCCTAAATAAGATATCAATTGTTTATTTTCAATATTTAATACTCTTTCGGCTACTCTATTTATAAAGTAACGATCATGGGATACAAAAAGCAATGTTCCTTGGTATTCTTTTAATGCTTCTTCTAATATTTCTTTTGTGTCGATATCAATATGATTTGTTGGTTCATCTAAAATTAAAAGATTTGCTTTTCTTTGAATAAGTTCAAAAAGTTTAAGTCTTACTTTTTCTCCACCCGATAAAGTTCCTACTTTTTTAAAAACATTTTCACCATAAAATAGAAACTTAGCTAACGATGATCGCATATGGGTTTCCGTTCCATTAAAAGCTTGTCTTGCTATTTCTAAAACCGTAGCATTTTCATTTTCGAACTTAATTTCTTGAGGAATATAACCAATTAAAACATTACTTCCTAATTTGATTTCTCCTTGACATATATTTTCACCATTTCGTATTGCTTTAATAAATGTTGATTTTCCTGCACCATTTTTTCCCATTAAGCAGACTTTTTCTCCATATTTAAGTTCCATACTAACTCCGTCAAAAATTTCTTTTTCTCCTAAAACAATTCCTAAATTTTCAACTACTAAAACATCTTTTCCGCTTCGCCCACTCACTTCAAAATCTAATGGTAAACTTTTTTTCTTTTCGGGACGTTCTAATACTTCCATTTTTTCTAACTTTCTTTCAATACAAGCAGCTCTTCTAAAAAATCTTGGATTATCTCCACGACTACCCCATTCTTTTAATTTTTTTATGGTTTCTTTCATCGCTTCTATTTTTTTCTGCTGATTCTTAAACTCCTCAAATTCTGCTAGTTCTCTTCTTTCACTTTCTTTTAAGTAATAAGAATAGTTTCCATGATAAACATCTTCTTTTCCATGATCGATCAATACCGTTTTCGTTGCTACTTTATCTAAAAAATAACGATCATGAGAACTAATCAATATGGTTCCTTTATAATTTGATAAAAAACTTTCAAACCATTCTAACGTATCAATATCTAAATGATTTGTTGGTTCATCAAGAAGTAAAATATCTGGATTACTAATAATAAGAGAAGCTAAGTTAACAATTGTTTTTTCTCCACCCGATAAGCTATTATAGTATCTTTCTAGCATTTCATTTTTTATTTTAAAACCATTACAAATTTTACTCATTTTTTCATCTAGGGTATATCCGCCTAGTTTTTCAAATTGATCTTGTAATTTTCCATAAGTATTTAATAACTTTTTTAATTGAACTTCATTTGCACTAGAAAATTGATTTTCTAATTCTCGCATATTTCTTTCCATTTCGAGTAGTTTTTTAAATTTTCTCATTAAAATATCTCTAACAGTGCAATTATCTTTTACTTGTGGTGGAATTTGACTTAAGTAGCCTAAAGAAGCATTCTTTCTCATCGAAATCATTCCTTTATCTAGTTGTTCTTCTCCTGAAATAATTTTAAAAAGAGTTGTTTTTCCACTTCCATTTGGGCCAATAAGCGCGACACGGTCGCCAGTAATAACCTCTAAATTAAATTCATCTAAAATATTTTTAAAGCCATAATTTTTCACAGCATTATTTAAACTAATTTCTATCATAACTTAGAACCTTCTTTTTTTATTTTGAGTGATTTTTATTTAATAATTTTAAATTGATCAATATGGGAAGCACCGAACAAATAAAAATAGTCGTGACAATTGAAACATGTAGTACAATATTCCATAAGAAAACCGATAGAGAGAATGCAATATTTCCTAAAAATACAAAATGAGCAAATAAATAAAATAAAATTCTAAATAGAACCAAACATATTACAAAGACAAAATATTTTTTTATTGCAAAATGATAGGAATCTGTTCTTAGGAAAATAAATTCCGGAGAGTTATCTATTTCATAAAAGAAATACAGATAAGATAAATAAATTGTTAATCCTATTTGATACATAAGCCAAATCAAATCTAATAATGAATGATACGTTAATCCTAATAGAAAACGTATGGAATCAATAGTTATAGGTACTATGTTACTGATGTTATATGTCGTAAATATATTCACTCCTAGTAAAAATAGAAAAAACAAAAATATTTTATAAAACCCTCCTTTAAAAATTTGTTTTACAATTTGAAAACTATATCCTAAACTATTCAACTTTACCACCATCAAAATTATAAATTTTATCTGCTATACTCGTTAAGTCTGACTCCATGTGACTTGTTAAAATAATAATTTTGCCCTTTTCTTTTTCTTTTAAAAGATATTTTTTTATTTTCTCTACGCTTTCTTTTTCAACTCCATTAAATGGTTCATCGAGAATTAGTATATGAGGATCTTCCATTATAACTTGTGCAATTCCTAATTTTTGTTTCATTCCTAAGGAATATTTGGAAAATTTTTTATCTTTTTCAGTTATTAAATTTACAGTTTCTAAGGAATTAAGAATTTCTTGTTCGCCTATTTTATTTTGAATTTTCGCGAGCAATTTTAAATTTTCTAAACCAGTTAAGTCTGGGAAAAAACAAGGTTTTTCTATTAATGCTCGTATATTCGGAACATATTCGCTTCTTTTTGTGTATTCTTTTCCGTCATAGAAAATATGTCCACTTGTTGGTTTATAAAGGCCACAGATAATTTTTAAAAGAATCGATTTTCCTGTACCATTTCTACCTTGAAATCCATAAATTTTTCCATCTTCAAAAGTCATATTTACATCTGTTAAAATACTTATTCCTTTAAATTCTTTACATACATTTTTAACTTCTATTTTCATAACAAACCTTCTTTCTAATTATTTTTTTCACATGCGATAATGAATTTTTCTTTATCACGATATGCAAAGTAAACTCCAATAAAGGATAATAGGCACATCGTTATACTAAATGTTAACAATGGAAATAACCCCCAAGCATCACTATAATTCCACATATTCATAATATTTAGTACATTCCCAATATCATTATGGAAAACAAGAGAAATAAAAGTTTTTACTACAATTTCAAAGAAGAGTTCTATTCCAATATAGGATAAGAAAGAAATGATAATCGCGACAAAAGTATTATGATATTTTCTAACTACAATTAAACATAAATTAATAAAGAAGCAAGAGTATAAAATAATATTGCTCACATAACCAATTATGAATAGATATCTATTTTGAATTGTGGATAATTGCCAAAGCGTATAATTGGAATGAGACAACGAATAGGAATGATCAAAAGTAGTTGATAAAATACTTATTCCAATCATAAGTAAAGCAAAGAAAGGTAACACCCAGACATATCGATATGCTTTTTTAAAAAAGTGAATTAAAAAATCTCGATAACTTTCTCGCGTTGTTGTATTTATAATATATTTTCTTTTTAAGAATTTACAGATACCAATTAAAGTCGGAATAGCAATAAATAAAAATGAAAAAGGATCAATGATATTTCCTAAATATATTATCATATTTGTGAACATAACATAGAAATCAGTTTTTGGTTCGTTTGCTGTTGCCAAAATATTTTTACATTGTTGTTTTATATCTTCAGTTACTCCATCACGGGCAAATTTTTGACACATTAAATCAGAATACAAATCATTTTTAAAACGAGATTCCATTAATATAGAATTACAGAATGAGTCAATATTTTTTTCATCCTCTTCTTGTAAAAAAGTACACAAACGATTACTATAGTCAAGTCGAATATCAAATTGTTCATTATACTTTAAAAAATTAAAAATAAGTAGAATTAAACCAGTTATTATAACTGCAATAAGCCAATGCCTTTTTAAAAAGGTTTTTATTTTCATATTTTCACCACTAATTCTTTCAATACTTTAGCATTTTGATACTATATTTTTTATGGAAAAAGGCCATCTCTTCCACGATACAAAATAATTCTTTGTCTACCATATAAATTATAACTTTCTTCCAAAATTTGTCTTGAAACTGATAT
>CANPWX010000008.1 GCA_947585065.1 uncultured Bacilli bacterium
GATGCCTTCTTTTTTTCCATGTTCTAAACCATTATTGTAGACTATTTCATTATCTAGTTTTTCTTTGTCGTAATACATTAGTAAATCAAAATTATCTACGATTTTATTGATTTCTTTTCGAATGTTATCCATTAGTTTATCACCTTCATACACTTCATCTAAAACGCTTTTATCAGAACATACAAATATATACAGTAATCTTTTTAATTCATCGTTCTTGATATCATTATACTCTAAATTTCTTAAGTAGTCTAGGTTAATATCAATAGAAAATAAATTTAAATTACTTTGAATATGATATTTGGCATCCATAAAAGAGCAAAAATAAATGAAGTCTCCTTTTCCGAAAGCATCAAAACTATTTAGATTAATTAAATAAACTGGTTTTATTTTAGGATAATCTTCTTTGTGATGAATCTGCCTTAAAAATAATTGGCATATATAACTATAGTTTTTTTGTTCTAACCCTTTATATTGTCCATAGTTAATTTCAAAACATATTACACAATCACTAGTTTGAAAAGCAATATCTGCTTCACTATTAATAATACTTGCATTTACTCCAACATTTGGATGAATAATTTCAAAATTTTCTTTTAAATCTTCATAAGGAATTTTCATAGCATAGCTTGCAATCAAAAGCAAATATTCTTCTCCTGCTTCACTCCCTGTAAATAATTTTTTGGCAACTTTATCATTTAATAAATCTGAGGTTTTATTTGTTACCATCTGTTCCCTCCTCTCTCAATAAATTTCTTTTCAAAAAGATAGAAGCTATTTTATAGAGAAAGTTTTGATATTTCAAGCGATTCGACAAAACAAGACAAAATTTGACAAAAAGACTATAAAAAAAAAGACTTATTTTTTCATCTGCTCACTTACAACAGTAATAAGTCCTTTTTCCAATTCTTCTAATGCTCTTCCAATCGTTCGTTTATTGGTATATTCTTGTTCAGCCATTTGATAATGGTTATTTTCTAGCATTTCTTTACTTCTAATAGAAGCAACATGTACTAGTGTATACTTTGAGTCTACGATTGTCAGCAGTTTATCAATAGAAGGATATAGCATATGAATCACGTCCTTACTCTAATATCATACTAAAAAAATGGAGTATGATACAAGAAAAGAAAAAAAATTGACAACTATTTTACAGTTTCTTCTTCTACTAATGATCTTAATGCTTTTAAAATTTCTACCATAGCCCAGGTATCTTGTTGACAATAAATTCTTAAAGCTTCTTTTTTTAAAGCTAACTCTTCTTTACTCATATTATTATAATTAGCATATTCTACTATTGCTTCTGTTCCATTTTTTACTACTAAGTTTTTATAAGATAAATCACTAAAAACTGGTAGGGTTTTTTTGATTGAAAAAGAACCACTTAATTGATAGTTATAATAATTCATTGTATCCACGTCTTCTCCTTCAAATCCTAGAGATTTATACAGTTCTTTATTATTATTTACTAGCCAAAGTAAGTCATAACCTCGATCTCTTAATTTTAAAAGAGGTTCACGATATTCTGGAAACATTTTAGCTAGTTCTTTTATTCTTGATTTTTCAAAACTTACATTTTGAGCAAATAATGTTCCTTTATCGGGATCCATATGTTTGAGCATTAATTTTATTAATTCTTCTCTTTCATCATTCATTGTTTCAGCAAGAAAAATAACATTATCTTTTTGTTTATCGCATACTCCAGGAGCTCTTTCTATATGAAGACTAAATTCAAACGGACTTTGAATATAAGGCCATTCTCCTTTAAATCTCGGAACGGGGCAAGGCATTGTTTCAAAATCAAAATGATAGATTGGATATTTTATGTCGGCTAAGGCTGCCGATATTTTTTTTCGATTCACATAGACTTCATGGGTTTTAGTACATTCTCTTTGTATTTGATGATTTTTTCTTGTTATCCAACTTTCTGGAACATCTAATAAATTAATATATCCTTCATTAATTAACTCTAATCCTTTGATACGTGTCCCATCTTCTCTTAAAAAACCTTGACCATTATTTAAATAATTTAAACTACTGTTTTTTTCTGGGATACATTTTCCACATAAAGGTTTAAAAAATTTACAAACATTGTAAGTTTTCATGCCACAGTACGGCCCTAAGGGAGTGGGAGAAACATCTAAATCTAAGAGGGCTCTTTCTAAAGCTTCTTTTTCGGCTAAAATATATTTTTGGTATTCTTTCGTAATCCCATCCATTTGAAAAAAGGCAATTAATTCGTTTCCATCCTCATCTGTATTATAAACTGGCTCCGTATCTTTATATGTTCCATCAAATATATATTTGGAATTTAAAACTGCTAGAAAATAATGAATTTCTTTTTTTTGTCCTTTGGGATTTTCTTTATATTCTCCTTCAATTATCATTCTTTGAACTGCGAGATCGTGTGTATATTTGCCAATTCCGTAACGATCAAATAGTTTTTGTCTTTTGGCATCATAGTTTTCAATTGTCATTTCGCTTTCTAAGGGATAATCAGGAAGTTCTCCTTTTAAATAGAAAATATTTCCTTTTTTTAAAAAGATAGGGTATTTTTCTCCCCCCATTTTTTTTAATCCTGCCGTTAATTCTTCATATTTCTTAGAAGTTGTTGCTTTTACTTCAATAATATTAATGGCATCTTCTGTTTCATTATAAATATCCACGTAGCATACATAACGAATTCCTTTTTCTTCAAAGTCAAAAGAAACTTGATCTGATGTTTTTTCAGCATAAATGGTTTCGCCTGGAAACATACGTGCGGCTAGTTTTCCAGCTTCTAGTTCCACTCTTTTATAATATGGCATCATTGCTTCTAATTGACGATTTATGGAAACTGTATGATCAATCTCTTCTCCATTTTCATCTTCTTCGACCATGGAGTGTAAAATTTCTTCTATTTCATTTTCTCTTTCTTGTAATTTATATTCTTTATAAGTTATATCTGCATCTAGTTTTTCTTTTTTTAGATCTTCTAATGCCACATATCTTCGACACCTTGTATAGTTTACAAAATCTGTTTTGGTGATTGCCATTAAGCCACCACCTCAGCATGGTAGTCTGTTCCTTCTTTAATAATTTTTATTTTTGTATTTCTTATTTCTTTATCATTGTTTAAATCGATTAAAAAGCCAGCATCAATAATATCACTTCCATAGATATAATTTTCTTTTTCTTTAAATTCATCTGAATTATATTTGGCATAATATTCTGCTGCGAGTAATAAGGTATGGTTTGTTATTCCTATTTGATTATCCTCTTCTTTAATTTCTTTTAAAGCAAAACTCACTTTGGTCACTGCAAAACCAAATACAAGTGCGATCACGACACTAAGTAAGACTAATTCTCTTGCTACAAAACCATTTTTATTCATATTTCTACACATCCTAACTATTAAAATTATAGCATAGTTGGGCAAAAAAAAGAAGTGTTTACTTCACATCTTTGATTGTCACATCATAATTTCCATTTGGACTTAAAACTTCTACAACTTCTCCTTTTTTATGGCCCATTACTGCTTTACCAATTGGAGATTCATTGGACACTTTATTTTCAAATGGATCTGCTTCTAAAGAGCCGACGATTTCATATATATCTTCTTCGCCATCTTCATAAAGAATCGTTACAGTTGAACCAACAGTCACTGCACCTTTTTCATTTTTTTCTGCAATGGTGCTATGTTCTAATTTATATTCTAACTCTTTAATACGAGCTTCTACTTGAGCTTGTTCATCTCTTGCAGAATCATAGTCAGCATTTTCTGATAGATCTCCTTGAGCTCTAGCATCTTTTAAATCTTTTATGACACGAGGTCTTACTACATTTTTTAATTCATTTAATTCTTGTTCTAACTCTAAATATCCTTGAGCAGTTAAAACGATTGATTGTTTCATAAAATCACTCTTTCCTTAAATTCCATAGAAAACATATTACTATAAAATATTTGCTTTGTCAATCACTTTTAAACGCATCATATCATACTTTTCTAATGGTTTTTCTACTTTCATTTTTATGATTTCATTTGGATGATTTGCTTCTAAAACATTTTTTTTCTGTTCATTTGTTATTGTATGTATTTGCATGGAAAAAGTTTCTAAATTTGGTCCAAAAAACTCTACGACATCTCCTACTTTAAAATAATTTCTTTGTTCTAAAGTGACTATTTTTTCTTTTTTATCATAGTCTAATACTAATCCTAAGAAATCTTGATTTGATATTTCCTCACGTCCTTGAAAGTATTGTTCTTCTTCACTTGGTAATTTTTGGAAAAATTGAGGTGTTGATTCGCGATTCGCACATCGATTTAAAATTTGTAAAGAATAGATGGTATCTTCTTTTGTTAATGTTTTCTTTTTTATTTGATCCATAAGACGGCGATAGGTTACTATTACAGTAGCTATATAATAAATCCCACGCATTCTACCTTCTACTTTTAAGGAATTCACTCCACATTGGATCATTTTTTCTATATAAGGAATCATATTTAAATCTTTACTTGTCATTTGATAGTTTGGTTTTCCTTCTACTTCAAAATTCCAACGACAAATCTGAGCACATCCTCCTCTATTGGCATCACGATTTGTTAAAACATTTGATAAAACACATCGTCCAGAAATAGAAGTACACATAGCTCCATGAATAAAACATTCTAAATCGAGTCCTGTTTCTTTTTTTATATTTCTAATATCTTCTTCTGTTGCTTCTCTTGCTAATACAATTCTTTTTACTCCTAATGATTGATAAAATTTTGCTGCCAAAGGATTTAAAACACTTGCTTGTGTTGATAAATGAATTTCTAAAGGAATTTTTAAATCATGAATAAGATTTATAATGTAAATGTCACTTACAATTACGGCATCGACTCCAATTCGACTTAAATTCCATAAATACTCTTCTAATCCTTTTTCATCTTCATTATGTAATATTATATTTACTGTAACATATACCTTTTTTCCTCTTTCATGGGCAAATAAAACACCTTTTTCTATGTCTTCTAAAGAAAAATTTTTGGCATTTGCCCGTAGACTAAAATTTTGACCTCCAATATATACGGCATCTGCTCCATAATGAAGTGCAAATTTTAGTTTTTCTAAATCTCCTGCTGGTGCGAGTAATTCGATCATAAATATCACCCTTTCGGTGGCAAACGATAAATTGTTTTCTGATGTAAAAAGCCATCCCAATTTTCTAAACTTTTTTCTGTTTCAAAAGATTTTAAAAAATCCTGTATTTTTTCATAGTTATCCCATTGTAGATTTAATAGATGAAATGCCACTCCTTCTAAATTTAATAATTCACGTCCATCATATTTTTTAGAATCATATATCACTGTACCATATTCATTTTGGATTAAATAAAATTGTTCTTTAGTATTTGGTTCTTCTATCCATAAATCATTTGTTTCTTCTAAGTTATAATGGACTTCATAATTTTTAATTAACGTTCGCCTAGAGTACATAAGAGGCATGAGTCCATAGGTAAATAGGCCAATAGAATTTGGTAGATATTCTATTATTTCTTTTATCTCTTCTTGTGTAATATCTAATGATAGTATCACGTAATCGACATATTTCAAATAAGTTTGGGCAGTAAATTTACTACAAGTTGCATGAGTAGCATAAAAAATTTTTTTGATTTTTTTGTCTTTTAACAGTTCCACAATTCCTAAATCTTCAAATACAATTCCTTTTATCTTGTTTGAATCTAAAATTTTTTTTAAAGCCAGTATTCCTTCTGTGTCTAAAATACGGTTCACATAAATATAGTCTTCTTCTGTTATTTCTTCTATGGAAAATTCTTTTAAAAAGCCAACACAAAAACCTTGTAATGGATAGAGAAACTCTACATTTTCCATTTTTTCTTCTTTTTTCTTAGGGATTATAAAATATTTATTTTTCATTTTGCTTTCTCATACTTACAGATATTCCATCACCAATATCATAAAATTTTGTTTCAAATTCTTCATTGGTATTTAGAAAATCAATGTAAGCTTCTATTTTTTCTACTAATTGTTTTAAGTTTTTACTTTCGATTGTGTCACTTTTGCCAACATATCCATGAAATTTTAAATTATCGGTAATAATAACTCCTTTTGGTGCGAGAAAATATTGAAACTTTTCAAAGAATTTACGGTATTGAGCTTTTGCAGCATCAATAAAAATTAAATCATATTCTGTCTTTTCTGATAAATTTACTTCTAAGGCATCTTGAAATACTACATTTATTTTATTTTCTAATCCACATTTTTTGACATTTTTTAGGCATTCCATATAACTTACTTCATCTCTTTCAATTGTTGTGACTTTTACATCTTTATCACTTGAAGCCATAAGTATTGCGGAATAACCAATTGCACTTCCAATTTCTAAAACATTTTTAATTTGATTGTTTTTGATATATTTCATTAAAAAAGCGATTCCTTCTTTTTGCATAATTGGAATGTTATGAGCTTTTGCATATTCTTCCATTTCTAAAATTAATTCTTTCATTTACAACACACTTTCTAATTTTTTTCACAAATTCCTTGTAATTCATAAACTTTATTATTAAAATCATATACATTTTCTTGAAAAAATACCTCACCTGTACAAACATTAGCTACAAAAAACAAGAAATTTGTCTCACTTGGTTCCAAAGCAGCCTCGATTGATTCTATACTTGGGTTTGCGATGGGTCCAATAGGTAGTTTACCATTCATCGTGCCATCTGTCAAACGAGTGTTATAAGGATTATGATTATAGATATCGGAATAAGTTAAATCATCCCCCATTGTTTTTCCCACACCATAATAAGTTGTTACATCACTTCCCAAAGACATATTTAATTCTAATCTTTTATAAAAAACTTGAGAAGCCTTTTTACGATCTTCTAATGTATTTGCTTCTTTTTCAACCATTGAGGCGATCGTTAAATAAGAGTGAATGCTTTTTCCACTTTGCTCTATTTTTTCTTTGTAAGGATTTAATTTTTCCCCAGTATGTTTTAGTAAAGTTTCAATAATATCTTTTGGTGTTGCAGTTTCTAAAAACTCATACGTATCTGGATATAAATAGCCTTCTAATGGTACATATATTTCAGAATTTAAAATCTCTTTTGTTAAAAACCAATATTCTTCTTGTTCCATTAAAGTATTTAAGTAGGTTGGATCTTTCACTGTTTGCATAAATTCTTCTTTTGTAAAATCAAAATTTTTACTTAAAATTTCCGCATAGTCACTTACTCGTTGGCCTTCAATTAGAGTCACTGTAGTTGTATTAATTTTTATATCTCCATTTTCAAATTTTTTTAGCATTTCTATTGGAGTCATATTAGGACTCAATAGGTATTCACCGGCTTGAATGTTTATTCTAGTAAAAAACAAATATATATCTAAGGCATACTCACTTCGAATTAATCCGGCATTTTCAAGATTTTTAGCAATTGTTGTTTTGGTGGATCCTGGCTCGATTACAAAAGTAACTATATTTTCTTCTTTACTTTTTGGCCCGATTCCCCAAAGATAGAAACCCCCACAAGCAAAGAGAGTCACTAATAGGATTACAGACAGAATGATTACTACTTTCTTCATTTATTTTTCCTCACTTTTTTCTTCTAATTTGGCTAGTATGGATTCAATCGTATTCCATTCCTCTTCTGTTTCAATTGGATATAAGTTTTTAGTCCCGCCATTTTTATCATAAATATTTGCAAATACACGAATTTCTCCATTTTCTGTTTTGGAGTGATCGGTATAAACTAAATAGCTTTTTTGTGTTTCAGGTGAATCAAAAGTAAATAGTACTTCGCACTCTACTGTGTTTCCGTTTTCCTCTTTCATTGTAAATATTCCAGGATTTACAGCATTTTCTTTCATTCCATTTCCTCTTTTCTTTTTAAATAAGTTTCTAGTATAAGGGATGCGGCTAACCCATCTATTTGTTTTTTTCGCATTTTTCGACTTGTATCTGTACTTAATAAAATTTTTTCTGCTTCCACCGTGGAAAGTCTTTCATCCACTAGCACTACTGGTAAAGAAAATTTTTGTTCTAGTAAATTTTTAAAATGAACACTGCGTTCGCTTGCATAACCAAGGGAATTGTTCATGTTCTTGGGAAGTCCTAATATCAATTTTGTGATTTTTTTTTCTTTGATTATTTGTTCTAATTCGGGCAAAACGCTCTCATAATCTTCATTGGCAAAGCGAATTGTTTTTAATGGACTTGCTATTTGATTTGTTTTATCAGTCGTGGCTAACCCCAATGTTGTAGTTCCTAAATCTAATCCAAGATATCTCATTTTAAATAATCTTTCAATATATATGCAAGTAATTCTGTTCTTTCAAAACTTGTAATTTTATCTCTCGCATCTTTATAGCTAGAAATATATCCAGGATCTCCACTAATCAGATAACCAACAATTTGATTTACGGGATTATATCCTCTTTCTTCTAAAGCAGAATAAACTTCTTTTAAAGTTAATTTAACATTGGCAGACTCTAGCTCAGAAATTTTAAATAAACTAGTATTCTCCATATTACACCATCCTTAAGTACATCCTTATTGTAACAAAAAAAGGTTCTACTTTCAATATCTTTGCAAATCGTTAAAAGGATTCGTTTTACATTTTCCACATTTACTACAGCCGTTACAAATTAATTTGCTTCCACAGGTTTCACATTTTTTCCAAAAAAAGGGATGATATAGTTCTTCTTCTTTTAGTTCATTTTGAAATACATCATAGAGTTTAAAATGAATTTTTTTCCCTTCAAAGTTTAGATTGGATTTATAGGCCATCTTTGATTGAATATCTTTGTCTTTTAGAAAATAAGTTTTATTGTCTTTCACAAAGTTTGTACCTGTTTCTATAAAGCAGAACTTTACATTATATTTTACGCATTCTTTTTGTAAACTTTGCACCCATTTGAAATGACAAGGTCTTGCTCCATCATAGTTTTCTCCGCCTACAATTACTTGTTCTATTTCATTCGTTTTTAAATACGGTAGAATCGATATTGGTCCGATTAAAGGGGCACACATAATACCTTTATGTTTGGCAGGTATGGAAAGTAAAATAGGAATTCTTTCATCTGCTCTAGTCTGATTTTCACAAGTTACATTTAAAAATACATTTTCATAACCATCTTGCCAATCACTAGGCAAACACTCTCTAATTCTTTCTGCCCTTTTCGTGAGTAAAAAAAAGATTACATCTTGACGAATTCTCATCATTTGCCAAGATTCTTCTCTCCATGGATCTGCTTCTTTTAAAAAGAAATCACTAGACATACAGACTCTTATTTGCTCTCCACTCTTAATTTTATAGGAACCATCCCTATTTTTAGCAATTGGATATTTTCCATTTTTGGTTTGATATATTATAGATCCATCTTTATTTCCATGAATTTTATCTAAATAATACATATAGCAATGAAGACATCCTTCACTTATTTTTTGACAGCCATGCCAAGGACTCCATATATCATGCATATTAAACCACCTTAAAAATCATTTGATAAAAGTCTTCTTTTTTTTGATAAATGGCAATTATTTGTTTTTGAAAGGATAAGAAAATTGTTTCTTCTTGTGTATTTAATATTAATTTATTTCCATTTTCTACTTTTCTTTTTTCGAATTCCGTAATTTCATAAATAGGATAAGAGAATAATCCGTCTAATTGTTTTAATGGTGTGTTTTGATTGATTTCTTTTAATGTCAAGCAGTCTTTAATGTTTACATTTCCTTGACTTATACGTTGTAAACTTTCCATAACTGCTACTGTAGATAAACGACTTGCAATATCTTCAATTAAACTTCGAATATAGGTGCCTTTTGAAACTTTTGTCTGGAACGTAATCCTATCCTTTTGCATATCAAGTATTTTTAAAGAAAAGATCTCTACTTGTCTTTTTGGCAATTCTACTTCTTTGTTTTCTCTTGCATATTCATAAAGTTTTTTGCCTTTTACTTTTACAGCTGAATATTTGGGAACTTCTTGTAAATATTTTCTCGGAAAATTTTGAAAGACGTTTTCGATTTGTTCTTTCGTAACAGAGACTTTTTCTTGTTTTAAAATATTTCCAGTTCGATCTTTCGTATCTGTTTTTATTCCTAGTTTCATCGTGGCTACGTATTCTTTTTCATAGGAAGTTAAAAGATTCACTAATTTGGTATATTTTCCAAGACAAATAATTAATACTCCTGTGGCCATAGGATCCAGTGTACCTGTATGTCCAACTTTTTTTGTTTTGTAAATTTTAGATATTTCATTTACCACTTCTCTGCTTGTTTTCCCTTCGTCTTTATTTACAAATAAAACACCATCCTTCATAATCTCACTTCTCTTCTCCAAATTAATATTTTTTATGCTATTCATTATACTGTTTTTTTAAAGTATTTTCAATTATTTTTGCCGTCCTGAAACAATACAAGCACATAGATCTAAAAAGAAAATTAGTATTACTAGCCAAAACATATCGAACCTCCTTGTTTAAGAGGTTATTATAGTTCTTTTTTTCATTTGTTCAATAAATTCGACAAAATAAGACAAAAAAAATCAGTTTTTTTACTGATCTTTTTCATGAATTTCTTCTATAATTTGTTCAATTTTATTTCCATATTCAATGGACTCATCATATATAAATTTTAATTTTGGTGTTTTTCTTAAATCCATTTTTTCAGCAACAAATTTTCGAAAAAAATCACTGGACTCTTCCATTTCTTTTTCTAATTCTTTTTTTTCTTTCGATAGAATACTAGTAAAATATACTTTGGCAAATGATAAATCATGAGAAACTTCGGCATCTGTAATGGTAATTGTTTTTAAAAATTCATCTGTTGTTTCTTTTAAAATAATTTCGGAAATTGTACGTACTAATTCGGCATTAATTCTTTTATATTTAATATTACTCATTTTTTAATTCTACCATTTCATAGCAAGAAATGATATCTCCTTCTTTAATATCGCTGTAATTTTCTAATGTAATACCACATTCAAATCCTTTTTTTACTTCTTTTGCTACTTCTTTTTCTCTTTGAATAGAAGCTATTTTACCATCATAAATAATTACACCATCACGAATTACTCGTGCACTCGTTGATGATCTCATTATTCCTTCGGTTACGTAACATCCGGCAATTTTACCAATTTTAGAAAAAGTAAATATTTTACGAATTTCGGCTTTTCCTAGTTCTTTTTCTTCAAATTTTGGCTCAAGGAGTCCTTTCATCGCTAGTTCCATTTCTTCAATTACTTTATAAATGATTGTATATAAACGAATATCTACATTATATTCTTTCGCGACTTCTTTTGTAATGGAAGATGGAACGACATTAAAGCCTATAATAATGGCATTCGATGCATTGGCTAATACAACATCACTTTCGGTAATGGTTCCTATTCCACTTCGAATTACATTTACTCGAACCCCTTCTACTTCGATTTTTTCTAAAGCATGTCTTACCGCTTCTTCACTTCCTCGAACATCTGTTTTTAGAACAACATTGATTTCTTTTTGGCCTGATTTTATTTGTGAGAATAAATCTTCTAATGACACTACTTCTTTTTTGGAACTTACTACTTTTGATAAGGCTAAACGTTTATTCGCAACTGATTTTGCTTCACTTTCTGTTTCAAATGCCATAAATTTGTCTCCAGCACTTGGAGTTTCTGATATTCCTGTGATTTCTACTGGAGTGGATGGTCCTGCTTCTACGACATTTTCTCGTAAATCATTTTTCATAGTCCGAACTCGCCCAAAGGATGTTCCAACTACAATTGGATCCCCTAATCGAAGAGTTCCATTTTGTATTAAAAGAGATGTTACTCCACCAATATTTTTATCTAATTTGGATTCAATTACTGTTCCCATTGCATAGCGATTTGGATTGGCTTTGTAACCATTTACTTCACTAATGATTTGAATGGTTTCTAAAAGTAAATCAATTCCTTCTCCGGTATGGGCTGAAATATTGACAAAAGGAGTATCTCCACCCCAAGTTTCTGGTGTGACACCATAGGAAGCCATTTCTTCCATTACTCTTTCAATATTAATATTTGGTTTATCAATTTTATTTATTGCGACAATAATTGGAACATGGGCACTTTTGGCATGATCAATGGCTTCTTTTGTTTGTGGCATGACTCCATCATCAGCCGCGACAATTATAATAACGATATCTGTAACACTTGCTCCCCTTGCCCGCATTTCAGTAAATGCAGCATGGCCAGGAGTATCAATAAAGGTAATTTTTTGGCCGTTATGTTCAATTTGATAAGCTCCAATATGTTGAGTGATTCCCCCAAACTCTGTATCTACTACTTTACTATGCCTGATATAGTCTAAAAGAGTTGTTTTTCCATGATCGACATGTCCCATAATCGTAACTACAGGAGGTCTTAATACTTTGTCTTCTTCAGAATCGTTCACTTCATATTCTTCAAAATTGGTAACATCTTGTGTTTCTTCTTTTTTTATTGTTTTTCCATAATCTAATCCAATGATTTGAGCATTTTCAAAGTCAATTTCTTCATTTAAAGATATCATTAATCCAAGTTCCATTAATTTTTTTATAATATCTGTTCCACTAATATTTAATTCATTTGCTAAATCTTGAACTGTCATGTTATTTTTATATAGAATCACATCTTCTTGAACTTGATTTGACATTAATTTTTCTTTATGTTTATACATTTCTTTTCTTTTGCTCATGTATTCGTTTTTGCTATTTTCAAGTTCACTTCTTTTTTTCAATTTTTGCTTTTTTAAGGAATTCATTGTATGAACATTCGTACTGGCTACAAGTTCTTCTACAACAGCATCCATTGTATCTTCTTCTTCATAAGTGGAGTCACTGTCTGTGCTAATTAAATTGGTGGCAAAATCTAAATTAATAACATCATCATCGGATAAGATATCAGAACTTGTTTTTACATCAATTCCGATTGTTTCACATTTTTTTAAAATCTCTGCTACACTTAGTCCTACGCTTTCTGCATATTCTTTCACTGTCATATAAACACATCCTTTCTACTTTATTAAATTTTTTAACTCCTCATATATACTATCTGGTATTTCTACTCCTAAAGCACGCGCTAAAGCATTATTTTTTTTAGCTTTTTCAATTACTTCATTATCTAATTTCAGATAGGCTCCTTTACCATTTTTTTTCCCAGTTTCATCGATGCAAATTTCACCCTCTGGAGTTCTTACAACTCGAATTAAATCTTTCTTTTCGCATTTTTCTTTGGTTACTACACAAGTACGCATCGGAATTTTTTTCACTTTCATATTATTTATTTCCTTCTTCGTTAATTTGCTCTAAGGTTTTGACTTCAATTTTATATTTTGTAAGACGACTTGCTAGTTTAATATTACTTCCTTTTTTGCCAATTGCTAAGGAAAGATTATCATCTGTTACAATAGCAAGAGCTTCTTTTTTTACAGGATCAATAATATTTACTGTTACATTTTTGGCTGGAGATAAGGCATTTTGAATAAATTCTTCTGGTTTTTCTGAATATTTTACTAAATCCACTTTTTCACCATTTAATTCTTTTAGAATATTGCCAATTCTTGTTCCATTGGCTCCAATACAAGCACCAATAGGATCTACATTTTCATTATTTGAAAAAACTGCAACTTTGCTTCGAACTCCTGGTTCTCTTACGACAGCATATAATTCAATTGTTCCATCTACTAATTCAGGAATTTCTGTCTCAAATAGACGTTTTACAAATCCATAGTGTTTTCTTGAGCAAAGGATTAATGGGCCTTTGGTTGTTTCTTCTACTTTTGTTAAGTAAACACGAATACTAGAACCCATTTTGACTACTTCTCCAGGAATCATTTCTGATTTTGGTAAGATCCCTCTTGATTTTCCTAAATCCACATAATAGTTTTTTTGATCTTCCATGGCAAGCATACCCATCATCATCTCGCCTTGTTTATCTCTAAATTCTTCCATTATTTGAGAACGTTCGGCTTCTCTAATTTTTTGAGTTAAAACTTGTTTGGCAATTCCAGCCGCTACACGTCCAAAATCTTTTGGAGTTACCTCTTCTTCGATTGTATCTCCAATTTGAATCGTTGGATCTTTTTCTCTTGCTTCTTCTAATAGAATTTGAGCATCCACATTAATTTCAGGAGGAATTCTTACAATATTTCCTTCTTCATCAGTTGTTTCTGTACCATCATCAAAATCATCTACTACAACATAATAAGAGATTACTTTAATATTTCCTGTTTCTCGGTCTATATTTACTTTGACATTTGTTTTAGAACCAAAATTTTTTTTATAAGCTGCTGTTAAAGCTTGTTCCATTGCATCAAGCACAAAATCTTTACTGATACCTTTTTCTTCTGTGATGTGTTCTAGTGCTTTCATAAATTCTTTTGCATTCATTTCTATCATCCTCTTTCTTTGCTTGAAACGTCTAAAACGTATGATTCTTCAAATAAATCTAAATCATCAATAATTGGATTAATAATATTCGTTGCTTCCACAATGGTATCCATATCTAGGCCATTTACTCTATCCAAAACAATATTTAAGGAATTATTATTTCCTTCTCTTACATACTCCATACTATCTACAACAATATCTAGTTTACTTAAAGGATCTGTAATTTTTTCTCTAATTAAATCTAACTTTTCCATAACTCACCCTTCCATAAATAAAAGTGGGAATTCCTGCCCACTTAAATCTGATAACTGTATTATAACAACTTTTCCTAAATTTGTAAACAAAAATGAACCGTTCTTCTTATAAGAATAATTCAAAAGGTTGACTCAATGATCCATCTCCTGTTTTGACCAGAGTATTTTTCTTTAAGTAAACCACTGGGTAAGCTGTCCCGCCATTAGATGCGTATCCACTATTTATATGTGCATCATTAAGTACTTCAAATATATTAATGGCAACAGTATCAAAACTAGCCGCCATCATTGTAAAATTTTCATTTGCTTTAAGCCAGTTATTCTCAGCACAATCTGTACGTATACCTTCATTCCATCTATGCATTGCTGTTTTTAAACATCCCATTCTATTTGTTTCTTCCGATTCACTATTTCCACTCGTGGCAAATCCATAGTCACTTGGATATATTAAACCAACTTTTCCTTTCCATGTACTATTTCTTGTCACTGTATCACTACAATATAATTCAATTTTGTTTGGACTTTTTTTACAAATATCACCAGGTGCATCACTTCTTTCGTATTCATAAAAGGAAAATGGTTGTCCATTGTCATCAATAGTATATCCATTCTCGCCATTGGTTCCTGTATTCCAAACGACTTCTTCGATCAATTCTTTTAAACTCTCTGGCATTTTTGTTCCACTAAAAGAACAAGCCCTTCCATCAAAGCAATTTCCATTTTGGCCATTCCAATATAAACTATTATTTAATTGTTCTTCTTCAAACCCAGGATTTAGTATTTTCATGAGATCAGCTTGGCTCCATTCATTTACTCCAAGACCACTATTTTCACTTTCTTCTGATTTATCCCAGATCATTCCATATAATGGATATGTACTAATAATTTTTACTCTTTGTTCCACTTCATTTGTTCCATCTGCTTGAGGAATTAAAACATTTACAAGTCCGATGATTCTCCAAATATCTCCATCAAAATTAATATAATTATTGACTTCATCACTTTTACCAGCAAATCTTAATTCTTTTTTAGAAAAACCTGTATTATCAATTGTACCTTTTACCCCTGTATGGTCTACTTCATATAATCCTGCTTTTTCTGTCACTATAGGCAAATCAAGGAGGGTATCTATTAATGGGATTCCTTTTACATAATTTGCTTTTATCGATACTTTACTTAAAAAACTGGTATTTTGTATATTATCTTCTACTGTTACTTTTTCATCTACCCATATTTTTAAATTAAATTGTTTAGTGCCTTCCCCTTTAAAATATCCTTTTCCTATTTTAAATGCTTTCGTTGCTTCTTTTATAGTTGGAGTTGTTTCTTCTATTAAATTAATTGGTTCTTCCTCATCTAACTGAATTTTAATTAAATCAAATCTATCTAAAGTAGTAGAATCTAATGCTTCTAAATTTATTTCATAAAATATTAAGGTTGAACAATTATTCACGATACTAAATGTATAAGGAGTTAATTTTTTTCCTTCTTCATCGGTAATAGGGTAAGCTTTTTGTAATTGAATGCCCGTGGTGTCTTCTGAAAAAGAAACATTAAAACAACTGCTCACTATATCATTCTCATCATTTTGTTTTAATACAGTTATCCAGTAAGCATAAGTAACTCCAATCATACTTAATAACAATAGAATTAAGCCTATAATTATTATTTTTCTTTTTTCCATTCCTTTCTCCTCCAA
>CANPWX010000009.1 GCA_947585065.1 uncultured Bacilli bacterium
CAGTTCATATCAGAAGTTACTGGATTAAAAGTGGAAGAAATTGAAAGTTTACAATGATAAAATCAATTATAAAAAAATAAAACAAAGTAACTAATCACTTTGTCTTACTTCCATTATAACTGGTAGGATCATTGGATGTCTTCCGGTTAATGCACTGATATAAGGGGATAAATCTAAAATGATTTGTCCTTTTAAATCTGTATAACTATAACTTCCTTTTGCAAATGTTTCTCTTACAATTGATGTAATTTTCTTTTCAATTTTATCTATTAAATCAGCATTTTCGTTTACCATTATAAATCCTCTAGTTGTTACATTTGGTTTTATTAATAATTGTTTTTTTAAAGGGTTTATATTAATAATTGCCATTAAAATTCCATCATGGCTCATTACTTTTCTTTCTTTTAAGATGGATGAACCAATATCACCAATTCTTGAACCATCTACATAGACATCTCCTGCTGTTACGCTTTCTCCTCTTGTTACTCCATTATCTGATAATTCTATGACGTCTCCATTTTTACAAACAAAGATATTTTCTGATGGAATTCCACAGCTTTCGGCTAATTCTTTATGGGCGATTAGCATTCTGTATTCTCCATGCATTGGCATAAAGTATTCTGGTTTTACTAATCGTAGCATTAATTTTAGTTCTTCTTCTTTGGCATGTCCAGATGTGTGAATATCACTGAATTCTTCGTTTGTGAATACTTTTACTCCTTTTAAATATAACTTATTAATAATTTTATTGATACTAGCAGCATTTCCTGGAATTGGTTTAGATGAAAATATTACTAAATCATCATTTAGTAGTGATATTTGTTTGTGAACTCCATTTGCTATTCTTGATAGGGCTGCGAGTGGTTCTCCCTGACTTCCTGTACAAAGTATACATACTTCATTTCGTTTTAATGTTTTAGCTTTGTTGGCATCGATAAAAATACTTTGATCTTTAATGAGGCCATTTTGTATTGCTATATCTATACTTGTTTCCATACTACGGCCAAATGTTACAATTTGTCGGTTATTTTTTTTACAAGTTTCGACAATGTGTTTAATTCGATAAATATTTGAAGCAAATGTTGCGATTATGACTCTTCCATAATGTCTTGATATAATATCATTTAATGTTTCGTCAACACAGGATTCTGATTTTGAAAATCCTTCTGATAAGGCATTTGTACTGTCTGATAGTAGTAATTTGACACCTTCTTCACCAATTCTTGCAATTTTATGTAAATCTGCCATAGGTCCGACTGGGGTTAAGTCAAATTTAAAATCACCTGTTTCAAATATAATCCCATTTGGTGTACGAATTACGATAGCAAAGCTGTCTGGTATCGAGTGTGTCGTGGTTACAAATTCTACTTCAAAGTGTTTAAATTTTAAATAACTATCTTTATTAATTGTCTCAATGCTTTGATAGGCTATATTATTATCTTCTAGTTTATGTTTTATTAGACTTGTTGCAATGCCAGGAGAGTAAATCATTGGTATTTTTACATTTTGGAGTAAAAAGACAATTCCTCCAATGTGATCTTCATGCCCATGGGTAATAATTAATGCTTTTATTTTTTCTTCGTTTTGTTTTAAATAGGTTACATCTTGAATAACATAATCAATTCCCATTAAATCACTTTCTGGAAACATTACTCCTGCATCAATAATAATTATTTCATCTTCGTAATGTACTACGTACATATTTTTTCCAACTTCACCAAGTCCGCCTAATGCAACGACAGACGTGACTTTCTTTTTATCTTGTATCATATTATCTTCCTTTCAAAAATAAAAAAATAAAGTTTCTTTCGTTGTTAAAAGTATACCATCTTTCTTTACTTTTGTCTAGTTGAAATGTTATACTTAAATTGGATGGTGATTTTCTTGAATAAAAATGGTTTTACAATTATTGAATTACTTGCTGTTATTAGTTTATTAGGGATTTTGGTTACTGTTTCCGCTACTTCGGTTATTCATGTTATTAATCAGTCTCGTGATGATCTCTTAAAAGATCAAATTAAAAGTTTAGGAGATACTTCTTTAACTTATGTAGCTTCTAAAAATTATTATTTTTCTGTTTGTCCTAATGATTTTGATCCTAAAAATCCTACTATTTCTTATAAAGATAAATGCTATCGTGAAGTGAGTGTTAGTGATGTTATTCAAGCTAATTTGTTTGACAATCAAAAAAATTTATGCAAAGATAATGGTAAGGCTATTATTGTATATCGAGTGAGTATAGGAGGATCTAGTGAACTTAAAAGTTACGTTCCAGATGGTTTATGTGAATATTAAAGGAGAGTGAGATTATGGGACTATTTGATAAATTAAAAAATATGCTGAATAAAAAAGAAGAAAAAGAGGAAAGTGAAGTTTTAGAGACTTATGAGAGAGGCCTTGAAAAAACAAGAGAAGAATTTGTTTCTAAATTAAGTTTGTTAGGTATAAAATATACAAAAGTTAGTGAAGAATATTTTGAAGAATTAGAACAATTATTAATTATGGCTGATATTGGTGTAAATACTGTTTATCGTTTTTTAAAACGACTTAGGGAAAGAGTTCAAAAAGAAAATATTACAGATACTTCTTATTTAAATGAAGTTATTGTTGATGAACTTTTTATTATATATGTTAATAATGAGTCTTTATCTGATAAAATTCAGTATGCTAGTGAAGGACCTACTGTTATTTTAATGGTTGGAGTAAATGGTGTTGGTAAGACTACTACGATTGGGAAACTTGCTTATAAATATAAACAAGAAGGAAAAAAAGTAATGTTAATTGGTGCGGATACGTTTCGAGCTGGAGCTGTTCCTCAATTAGAAGAATGGGCTAAGAGAACTGATTCTTTGTTTTTTGGAAGTGAAAACAAGGATCCTGCTGGAGTTATTTATGATGGATTAGAAATTGCTAAAAATGAAAATGTTGATATTGTTTTTATTGATACTGCGGGAAGATTACAAAATAAAGTGAATTTAATGAAAGAACTTGAAAAAATGAATAAGGTGATTGGCCGTATTCTTCCTGGAGCGCCTCATGAAACTTTGCTTGTTTTGGACGCGACGACTGGACAAAATGGTATTCTTCAAGCGAAATCTTTTAAAGAAATTACTAATATTACTGGTATTGTTCTTACCAAATTAGATGGTACAGCAAAGGGTGGAATTGTTCTTGCTATTAAAGAAGATGTTGGAATTCCTGTAAAATTTGTGGGACTTGGAGAGAAAATGGAGGATTTACAAACTTTTGATATTGAATCTTATATCTATGGATTATTTAAAGGAATGATGAGTGATGAACGATAAATTTTTCTATTATAATACTTTATTTCCTATTTATCGTGATTTGTTAACACTTCATGAACAAGAGATTTTTTCTTTTTATTATGAAGAAAATAATTCGATGGGGGAAATTGCTGAGTTAAAAAATATTTCTAGGAGTGCAGTGGGAAGAACGATAAAAAATGTAGAAAAAAAATTGGACGAATGGGAAAGTATATTAAAAATTCATCATTTGAATGAAAAAATAGAGATTTTAATAGAAAAATGTAGTGATGAAACAATAAAAAGAGAATTAGAAAATTTATTAAAATAGAAAGAGGGAAAGTATGTCAAAAATTGTTAATGTTTATGGTCGTGAGGTATTAGATTCGAGGGGAAATCCTACTGTAGAAGTAGATGTTACTTTAGAAAGTGGTGTTGTTGGTAGGGCAACTGTTCCGAGTGGGGCTTCTACTGGGGAAAGAGAAGCTTTGGAGTTAAGAGATCATGATAGTCGTTATTTAGGAAAAGGTGTTTTAAAAGCTGTTTCTAATGTGAATACTGTTTTAAAAGAGGCTGTTTTAGGAATGGATGCTCAGGATCAAGAAAAGATTGATCAAAAATTAATTAAGGTGGATGGAACAAAGGATAAGTCTTGTTATGGGGCTAATGCTATTTTGGGAATTAGTCTTGCTACTTTAAAAGCTATGTCTATTGAAAAGTCTATGCCTTTATTTCAGTATTTTAATTTATCTTCTTGTTTGATGCCTGTTCCGATGATGAATATTATTAATGGTGGAGCTCATGCGGATAGTTCTGTTGATTTTCAAGAATATATGATTGCTCCTATTGGGGCAAAGTCCATGAGTGAAGCTATACGGATGGGGAGTGAAGTTTTTCATCATTTGAAAAAAATCTTAAAATCCGATGGACATATCACAAGTGTTGGAGATGAAGGTGGATTTGCTCCTAATTTAAAAGATAATGAAGAACCTTTAGAATATATTTTGAAAGCGATTGTGGCCGCAGGTTATGTTCCTGGAAAAGATATTTTTATTGCTTTAGATGTCGCGGCTAGTGAATTTTATAATAAAGAAACAAAATTGTATGAACTTAAAAAAAGTAGTGGTAAGTCTTTAACAAGCGAAGAGATGATTGAATGGTTTGAAAATTTAGTTTTAAAATATCCTATTTATTCTATTGAAGATGGACTTGGTGAAAGAGATGAAGAAGGATGGGCTCTTTTCACTCAAAGGTTAGGAGATAAAATTCAATTAGTTGGTGATGATTTATTTGTGACGAATCCTAGTATTTTTAAAGAGGGAATAGAAAAACATTTAGGAAATGCTATTTTAATTAAAGTGAATCAAGTGGGAACTGTATCGGAAACACTTGAGACTATTCAATTAGCAAGAGAAAATAATTATCAAACTATTATCTCTCATCGAAGTGGAGAAACTGAGGATACTACTATTGCTCATCTTGCTGTAGGGTTAAATGCTGGGCAAATTAAAACTGGTTCTTTGTGTCGTAGTGAGAGAATTTGTAAATATAATGAATTGTTAAGAATTGAGGAAATACTTGGAGATAAAGCTATTTATGCTGGAGAAAAAATATTAAAAAGATAAAAAAATGATCGATTCGACTTTGTTCGACAAATTTTTTGCTTTTCAGGTAGTATAATAGCAAACTGTAATTTCTAAAGAAGGCGAGGTGGATGTATTTTAAATGAAATTACAATGGTTCTTATTTAGTTCAATCAGTAATTTAAATTATGTTCTTTTAGAATTTTTTGAAATTTTTCTAATAAGTATCTTTGCCGCCTTTACATTTACTGGAATTATGGAACCATTTTACATACATTATAGGGTATTTTTCTTAAATAAAGCTTTTAGTTCTAATTTTTGTAGGGCTAAAGCTTTTTTGTTTTAGGTTTGCTATTTCATTCTTTCTATGTTAAAATAAGTTTCATGAAAGAGGTTTTAAAATGAAAAAATATACAAAGAAAATTTGTTCACTCGTATTTGTTCTTATATCTTTTTTGTTATTTACTGGTTGTGATAAAGAATTGTCTCCTAATGGAACAATTGAAGGATATTCTTATGATGAAACTGAGGATGTAACGAATTTCGTAAAAATTGTAACTAATAAAGATAAAGTTATATTGATTGAACTTTTTCCTGATGTTGCGCCTATTACTGTTCAAAATTTTCAAAAGTTAGTTAGTGAGAAATTCTATGATGGTTTAATTTTTCATCGCGTAGTTAAGGATTTTGTTATTCAAACTGGAGATCCTCAAGGTGTTGGAAATGGTGGAAGTGATGAAACTATTAAAGGTGAATTTGCTGAAAATGGAATTACTAATAATTTATTACATGAAAAAGGTGTCGTATCTATGGCAAGAAGTGATGATTATGATTCTGCTTCTAGTCAATTCTTTATTTGTGTTGGAGATAAGGATGATCCAAATATGGAATACTTGAATGGAAAGTATGCAGCATTTGGCCGTGTTATTGCTGGGTATGATACTGTAGAAGAAATTTCTAATGTTGCAACGGATATTTATGATAAACCTACAACTACTCAACGTATGAAAACTGTAAGATTTGTAAATGTAGCGAAAGAGGAGTAATACGAACTATCAGTTGACAGTTTCTGAGAAATATTTTAAAATAAAAGTGTAAAAACGTTGAAGAAGAAGAGTAGAGGTGTTTCTTTTTGAAAAGAGAGTTTGGGGTTGGTGAGACCAAATAAAAGAACATTTTGAAGAAACTTTGGAGTTGGGTTTAACCCCGTGGAAATCACGTTAAGAGAAAGAGAATAAAAAAAGGTGGTACCGTGCTTTTTATGCACCCTTTGGAGTACTGCCTTTTTGTTTGTTAGGAGAGAGTGGAAAATGAAAAAAGAATTAGTTGAAAGGTTGTTACCTGGTCTTACTCATGATCGTGAGTATTATGAAAAATTATATCCTGAAAGAAATTTACCTGAAGGGGCTATTGTTACTCGTTATGCACCAAGTCCAACTGGTTTTGTTCATATTGGAAATATTTTTCAATTGTATATTTCTTGTAAAATGGCAAGACAAACAGGAGGTATTGTTTTTTTAAGAATTGAGGATACGGATCAAGAACGTTTAGTGGAAAATGGTATTTCTAAAATTATTCAGGATGTTGCGTCTTTTGGTATTTCGTTTGATGAAGGTGCGATGAGTGAAACAGAAGAAAAAGGTTCTTATGGTCCTTATATTCAAAGTCAAAGAAAAGAGATTTATCAGACTTATGCTAAAGATTTACTATTAAATGGTCTTGCTTACCCTGATTTTACTACCAAAGAAGAATTGGAACAGTTAAGAAAAGAACAAGAATCTTCTAAAAGAAGAATTGGGTATTATGGAAAATGGGCAAGGAGTCGTTTTTTAACAGAAGAAGAAATTGAAAAAAAATTAGATCAAGGTCTTCCTTATATTATTCGGTTAAAGAATACTGGTGATTTTAATCGACGTATTGTTGTTTATGATGCGATTCGCGGGAAATTAGAGTTTCCTGAAGATGATATTGATCAGGTATTAATTAAAAATGATGGACTTCCAACTTATCATTTTGCTCATGTCATTGATGATCATTTAATGCATACGACACATGTTATTCGTGGTGATGAATGGGTTAGTTCTTTGCCTGTTCATATTGGACTTCATCAAGTTTTAGGTTTTAAACCTCCTGTTTATTGTCATATTCCACCTCTTACTAAAAAAGAAGGAAATACGATTCGTAAATTATCTAAACGTAAGGATTCAGAAGCTGCAGTTTCCTATTATCATGCTATGGGAATACCAGTGGAGGCTGTTATGCTTTATCTTGCTACTGTCTCAAATTCTAATTTTGAGGAATGGTATTTAGAACATGAGAATGCTTCCTTAGATGATTTTTCGATGAGTTTTGATAAAATTGGAACTTCTGGAGCATTATTTGATATGGAAAAATTATTGAATCTTTCTCGAAATTTTTTAAGTAAACTTAGTGCTCAAGAAATGTATGAACGAACTCTTGCTTGGGCTAAAATGTATGATGATGCTTTTGCTCAACTTTTAATAGAGAATCGAGATATTGCTATATCGTTTTTAAATATTGAAAGAAATCAGGAAAAGCCTCGAAAAGATTATGCAATGTTTGAAGAAGTTAAATCTGGTATTTGGTATATGTTTTCTAGTGAATTTTCTCCGGAAAGTTATGAATGGCAGAAGATTACAGATTTAGATGAAATTCATCTTGTTTTGAATACTTATTTTGAATCTTATTATAATGAAAATGATACTGAAGAAGAATGGTTTTCTAAAATGAAGGATTGTTGTGATGCGTTAGGATATGCTTCTAATATGAAAGAATATAAACAAAATCCGGAAGCTTTTAAAGGGAATGTTGCAGATGTTTCAACGATTATTCGAGTTGCATTAACGAGTAAATCCAGAACCCCAAATCTTTATGATATTATGAAAATATTAGGATTAGAAGAAATGAAAAAAAGAATTCATTACTTTCAAAATAGATCATAAAATAAAAAAGGAGTGAAAATTATGATACCAATTAAAACAGATTCTAGGAAAGTAGTACCTGGGGACACTTTCGTAGCTATTTCTGGACATACAGTGGATGGACATGATTATATTGAAGAGGCTATTCAAAAAGGTGCAACTAAAATTGTATGTGAACATGGCAGTTTCTCTGTTGAAACACTTGTTGTTGAAAATTCTGCTTTGTGGTTACAAAAGTATTTGGTAGAAAATTATCAAAAAGAAATAGCTTCTTTAAAGGTTATTGGAGTAACAGGAACTAATGGGAAGACTACAACTTGTTTTTTAACTTATCAATTATTAAAAAAACTTGGTGTCGCGGCTGCTTATATTGGAACAATTGGTTTTTGGTATGGAGATTATTCTAAAGAACTACCTAATACTACTCCCGAAATATTAGAACTTTATTCGATGTTTTTAGAGGCTTTGGAACATGGTATTACGGTTATTGTTATGGAAGTTTCTTCTCATGCTTTAGATCAGAAACGAGTAGAAGGGATTCATTTTACTCATGCTGCTTTTACTAATTTAACTGAGGATCATTTAGATTATCATAAAACAATGGAAAATTATTTACAAGCTAAGTTACTTCTTTTAAATCAATTAGATGGTGTGATGGTTGTTAATAGTGATGATGAATATGCTAAGTATTTTATGCATGATCCTTATGTTACTTTAGGATATTCTGGGAAAGATTATAAAATTCTTTCTTATGAAGAAGAAATTACTGGGACAAAGATTCGTTTTGAAGTGAATCAAACACCTTATGAAGTTGAGACTAATTTAAAAAGTAAATTTAATGTTTATAATTATTTAATGAGTTTGGCTTTAGTTCATTGCCTTGGTTTTTCTATTCAAAATATTTTGGATGTTTCTAAAGATATTTATCCTCCTAAGGGAAGATGTGCAGTGATTAAAGTTTATGATGCTGTAGCTGTTATTGATTACGCTCATACTCCGGATGCTGTGGAGAAGATTATTGATGCGTTTTTGGAAAATAAAAAGGGAAAAATTATTACTATTGTTGGCTGTGGAGGAGATCGTGATCCTTTGAAACGTCCGATTATGGGTCGAATTGCAACTGAAAAAAGTGATTTTGTTATTTTTACAAGTGATAATCCTAGGACAGAAGATCCGGAAAAAATATTAGAAGATATTTTAAAAGGAGTTACTAAGAATAATTATGAAGTAGAGGTTGATCGACGTAAGGCTATTCAAAAAGGATTAGAAAAATTAAAATGTAATGATGTTTTATTAATTCTTGGTAAAGGGCATGAAGATTATCAAATTATTGGACATGAAAAACATCATTTTGATGATTTTGAAGAAGTACAGAATTATTTAGAAAACAGTAAGTAAATGGTATTTAGAAAGAAAGTTGGGATCGATTATGAAAAATAAAAAAATATTGGTTCTTGGAATGGCAAGAAGTGGTGTTGCTGTTAGTAAATTATTAGCTCAATATTCCAATGAGATTGTTTTAACTGATTTAAAGGAACAAGATCCTTGTTTGGTGGATGAATTAAAGCATCTTGGTATTACTATTGTTATTACGGATCATCAGGAAGATTTAGTTAATGATACTTTTGATGTTGTTATTAAAAATCCTGCTATCGCAAAAGATCATCCTGCTGTTGTGAAAGCAAAAAAATTAGGTATTCCTGTTATGAATGAGTTAGAGGCTAGTTATTCTTTTTTACCAAAAAATGTTACTCTTATTGGTATTACTGGAAGTAACGGTAAGACTACAACTACTACAATGACTTATGAACTATTAAAGTATTCCAATCGAACCGTTCATTTAGCTGGGAATATAGGTATTCCTCTTGCATCGATTGTTCCTAATATTAAAGAAAATGATATTGTTGTTTTAGAAATTTCTGATCATCAACTTTTAGATATGGAACAGTTTACAACTTCTATTAGTGTTCTTACTAATTTAAGTGAAGTCCATTTAGATTTTCATGGTAGTTATGAAAATTATAAAAATACGAAAAAAAAGATTTTTGCTCATCATACTAAAGATTCTATTGCCATACTTAATGCTGGAAATAAAGATGTATTAGAACTTACAAAAGATATTCCTTCTCAAAAGATTTATTTTTCAGCAAATCAGGATGCTGATATTTGTCTTCAAGATGGTTTTATTGTTTATCATGGAGAAAAAATGATAGCTACTCATGATATTCAAGTGAAAGGTAATCATAATTATGAAAATTGTATGGTAGCAATAGTAATAGCTCGTATGTTCGGTGTTTCAAATGAGTGTATTCAGACATTTTTGAAAGAATTTAAAGGTGTGGAACATCGTATTGAATATGTTAGAACGTTAAATGGAAGAAAATTTTATAATGATTCTAAAGCTACCAATAATGAATCTACTATTATTGCTTTGGATTCTTTTAGAGAGCCAACTATTCTTATTATGGGAGGGCTCGATCGGAATATTCCTTTTGATTCTTTAGCAAGTCATTTAAAAAATACGAAAGAAATTATTTGTTATGGAGAGACTAAAGATAAAATTGCTTTGTTTGCTAAAGAAAATCATGTTCCGGTTTTGGTGACTGATACTTTAGAAGATGCTACTAAAATTTCCTATCAAGAAAGTAGAGAGGGAGATGTTATTTTACTTAGTCCTGCTTGTGCTTCTTGGGATCAATTTGATAATTTTGAAACAAGAGGAAAAGTTTTTAAAACAATTGTAAATGAATTAAAATAAAAGAGAGAGATTTGTTTAGTTTCTCTCTTTTCTCATTATTCTTTGTCTTTGTTCTTGATGATGTTTTACCATTTCTAAAAGTATTTTTTCATCCATTAATATTTCTTTTTCTAGTGTATTCCATACTTGGTTTCGTAATGGATCACAAGTGCCGATTATTTCTCCTAGAAGTAATTCAAAATCCATATCTGGTATGATTGTGTATTTTTGTTCATAGGTTGGATTTCCATAAAAGTCTAAAACAATACTTTTATATAAATATCCATAGGTACCATTTTGAAACATTACGACAATTAAAGATGGAATTAATTTTTGCATCTCTCTTGCAATATACACTTCATAGGCTCCTAGTATCGATTCATCTTCTGGATAAGTTGAAGAACTTATAATTTTTTCATTGTATAGTTCGATAAATCTTTTATTTACGAGTGTAATCCATTCGCTCACATTTTCCCAACTTTTTAATTCTGTTTCCATTAAAATCACCTCAGTAGTACTAATATATCAGATTTTTTTGAAAAAAACTAGAAAAAATGTAAAGATAATGTATAATATTAAGTAGGAGTTGGAAAATAATGAAATTAGCAATTAAAGACATAGTGAAAGTTTGTCATGGAAGGCTATTGTGTGGTTCTATGGATACTGTTATTGAAAGTTATTCTAAAGATACTAGAACAATCCAAAAAGGAGATTGTTATATTGGAATAAAAGGGGAAAATTTTAATGGAAATGATTATTATTTGGAAGCAAAAGAAAAAGGTGCAATTGCGTGTATTTTAGATTCTTTTGATGAAAAAAATCTTTTAGAAGATTATCCTATTGTTTTAGTAGATGATAGTGTAGAAGCTCTTCAAAATCTTGCTCGATATGTTCGGAGCAAACTTTCGGCTACTGTTGTCGCGGTGACGGGAAGTGCTGGTAAAACTAGTACAAAAGATATGATTGCAACTGTGTTATCTCAAAAATATTCTGTTTTAAAAAGTCCTGGTAATTTAAATGGACAAATTGGGCTTCCTTTCACTCTTTTATCTTGGAAAGGGGAGGATATTGTAGTACTTGAAATGGGAATGAATGATTTTGGCCAGATGTCAAAACTTACTTCGATTGCTCGACCTCAGATTGCTGTTTTTACCAATATAGGAACTGCTCATATTGGAATATTAGGTTCTAGGGAAAATATTTTAAAAGCAAAATTAGAAATTTTAGAGGGAATGGATCAGGGAAGCACGTTAGTTATCAACAATGATAATGATTTATTATCAAAATTAGATTTAGAAAATTATAAAATTGTTACCTGTGGGATAAAAAATCAAAGTGATTTTCAAGCAACTGATGTTCATTTTGATATTGGGAAAAGTTCTTATCAGTTGAAGTGGAAAGATGATCCTTATGGAGTTGTAATTCCTGTGATGGGAGAAGTTTTTGTTCTAAATAGTTTGCTTGCTATTGCTGTGGCAAATATTTTCCATGTTGAAAAAGAAAGTATTCAAAAAAGTTTTCAACAGATTGAGTTATCTGGTAATCGTATGCGAATTGTCTCTTTAAGAAAAGATATTACTTTAATCGATGATAGTTATAATTCTAATTTAGAAGCTGTTACGAGTGCTTTACAAATTTTAAAAGATTATAAAGGTAAAAGAAAAATTGCTGTTTTAGGTGATATTTTAGAAATGGAAAATTTTAAAGAAGAGATTCACCGAAAAGTGGGAGCTTTACCTGTTCTAAAAGAAATTAATCAAATTTATTTATGTGGAGATGCGACAAAGTATATTATGGATTCTGCTATTCAAAATGGTTATGATAAAGATAAAATTTATCATTTTGATTCCACTTTGGAATTAAAAAATCATTTGGAAGACTCTTTAGAAGAAGGAGATACTATTTTGGTGAAGGCAAGTAGAGATATGCATTTTAAAGAACTTGCTCAGGATTTAGAAAAAGATTTAACAGAAAAATAATTTTGTTTTTCTTGTTTTAGAGTGATAATTTATTTGAAGATTTAGGTATTTATTTAATGGAAGAGGAGCCTACATTAGTTAGAAAGTAATATTTTGTTTTAAAAAATGAAAATAGTATCATATTAATTAATGGTGATATTATGGCATCAAAAAGTATTTGGCTGAAAGATAGTTTAGGGACTGAGTATAAATCATTAAAGGAAAATATTGATACGGATCTATTAATTATTGGTGGAGGAATTACTGGTGTTTCTATATTATATGAATTAAGAAATCAAAATCAAAAAATATGTCTTGTTGATGCGAACAAGATTGGACATGGTGTGACTTCGAAAAGTACTGCTAAAATTAATTATTTACAGGGTATTGTTTATTCTAAAATTAAAAATTTTGTAGGAATTATTTCGGCTCAAAAATATTATGAATCTCAAATAGAAGCTATTTTGCATATTAAGGATATTATTTTGAAAGAACATATTTCTTGTGATTTTGAGAAAGTTTCTTCTTTTCTTTATGCAAATGAAAAAAAGTTAAAAGAATTAAAAAAAGAATATCAATTATTAAAAAAGTGGAAGGCCAATGTTTCTTTTCATAAAAATTATATTCTAGCAAAAGATACTTATGTTTTTCATCCTTTAAAATATATTGAAGGGCTCATTTCTGTTTGTTTGAAAAAGAAAAATATTTCTATTTATGAAAATACTAAGATTACAACTATTAAAAAGGTAGATTCGGTTTTTCTTTGTGAATGTGGGGAATTTAGGATAACTGCTCAAAAAGTGGTACTCGCGTGCCATTATCCTTTTGAATTGTTTCCTTTTTTCTTACCAGTTCGTACTTATATTGAAAAGTCTTATATTATGGCTTTTCCAACGGAATATGATAAAAAGGAAACTTTTATTACTACTTATCCTGATATTGTTTCTAAAAGATATTATCATGATTCTCAACGTATTTATGAAATTATTTTAAGTGGTTCTCATGCTATTTGTAATCAATTAAATGAAAGAAAGAATTTTTCTCTTTTTTTGGATCATCATCCTGAGTATCTTTGGTCTAACGAGGATATTATGACTTCGGATGCGATGCCGTTTATTGGAGAAATTCAAACGAATCTTTATCTTGCAACTGGTTTTAATACTTGGGGCATGACAAATGGAGTACTTTCGGGTATGATTTTGAAAGATCTTCTTGTGAATCGTGAGAATATCTATGCTCCTTATTTTGATCCAAAAAGAAAATTTACTATTGCTCAGTTAAAGCAATATCCACTTAATATTTTAATGAATGCAAAGGGAATGCTTCAAAATAAAATTTGGAAAAAGAAAAAATGGTATAAAAATGTTTCTTTTTTTCATGAAAATGGCAAAAGCTTAGCAACTGTAACAGAAGATGGAGTGAAATATACAGTTTTGACAACTTGTCCTCATTTAGGGTGTACTTTAGTTTTTAATGAAATAGAAAAAACATGGGATTGTCCATGCCATGCTTCTCGTTTTGATATTCAAGGGAATTGGATTAAGGGTCCAAGTAAAAAAAGTATTACTTATTCTGTTTCAAAGGATAAATAGGCCTTTGATAGTTGTTTCATTCTATGGTATTTTATGGATTCTTTGAATTGATGAAATGTAAAAGAAGATACTGCTTCCCATATCGCTACCCACGCTAATATGGTAAGGATTTCTTTAAAAAAGCTAGATTTTGTATATAAAGCAAATACAATTAAGAATAAACCGATAATTAAAGTAAAAAAATAAAATTCAAAGACTATTTTTGTTTTATTATATTCTTCTTTTGCTTCTTCTTGAAAATGTTTGTGAATTAGATTTGTGATTTCTTCTTGTTTTTTTGAGTTTAACCTATGTTTGGTAAGTATTTGTATTTCTATTGGCAAGTTTCTTCTTTTTCCTAGACATTCTTCATATAAAAAGTTTGCTAGAGTGGGATTTAAAGTATCTTTATTAAATGGATGAGTTACTTCTTCAAAATCTTTTAGAAATACTTGAATTGATATTTTTTCCATGAGTATCACCAAATATATTATACAAAAAAACATAAATTCTACCAAACAGTATACATTTTTGGAATGTATATAGAATGTAAACTTATTGTGCTTAAGTGTAAATTTATAAAACTTGCTTGTAATAGATTTTAAATGCACTTCATTTTTATTTTACAGTAATAGATAAAATGTATTATAATTTAAATGGGAAACGGAGAAAAGAAAATGAAAGACAAATTTAATTTAACAAGAGAGCAAAATGTATTTATTGCTAAAAGAAATATAGTTGATTATATTTGGAAAAGTGCTAATTTAGAGGGAATAGGTGTTACATATCCTGAAACACAAGCTATTTATGATGAGGGTATCGTTAATGGAATTCCTGTCGATAACATTATTGCAATTATTAATTTAAAATATTCTTGGCAATTTATACTTGAAAATAATGATATAGATTACGATTTTAAAACTTTATGTTATTTACATAAATTAACTTGTGATAAATTGGTTTTAAGTCAAGATCTAGGAAATTTAAGGACAACACCTGTCAATATTGGTGGAACTAGTTGGCAACCTCAATTTCCAATTGAAAGTCAAATAAAAGAAGAATTAGATGAGTTACTTCATCAATCGGAAAAAACAAAAACAGAAATAGCGATTGAAATTATGTTATGGATTATGAGAAGACAAATGTTTATTGATGGAAATAAAAGAGTAGCTATGTTATTTGCAAATAAAATCATGATAGATAATGGGTGTGGAATTCTTACTATTTCTCAGAAAAATCAACCAACTTTTTTTGAAAAATTAATTCAATTTTATGAAACTGGAGATCTTTCTGATTTAAAACAGTGGATTTATGATACTAGTATAGATGGAATTGATTTTAATTGCAAAGATTAGTTTTACTTTTTTCTTTTTTCTGATTATAATATTGGATAAGTGATTGAAACGGGTGAGGAAAGTGGATCAACTTTATTTTGCGACTATTTATTATAAAACTTATGCTAGTGATGATGTTATTGATTTTTTACCTGTTTCTTCTTTTTTTGGGTTTTATCATGAAAAAGAAAAAATGTTTGAAACTTGGGATGGAAAGTTGTATCCTTTTCTTTGTGATTCTCATTTTTTACATTCTAAGAAAAGATATGGATGTGGGAATATCATTTCTCTTAATGAATGGAAGTCTTATTTTGAAGATCAAGAGATGGAGTTTTTATTAAAGAAATTTCATCAAACTTTTTTTAAAGTTTTTTATCTTTTTTTACTAAAAGAAAATATGATGATTCGTTATCATGAATATATGCTTTTGGTTGGAGTGAATCATCTTCTTGGGCTTGCTGAAATGATGGAGAAATTTTATTTTAAGAAAAATTTAAAAAGTAAAATAGCCAAGATGGTTCTTTCAGAATAAACTAAAGAAGGAGGTACGATTTATGAGTAAAGTTATTCAAACGATGGTAGTTAGTTTTGGGACAAATCTTTTTTTATCATTTGTTAAGATTGTTGCTGGTTTTATTGGACGAAGTGGAGCTTTAATTGCAGATGGTATCCATTCTTTTAGTGACTTAT
>CANPWX010000010.1 GCA_947585065.1 uncultured Bacilli bacterium
TCAAAACATTTACTTCCGACAATATTAAAATCTTTTTGTCTTACTCCAAAATACCAATAAGCATAAGAAAAACCTATTACACTTAACAAAAGAATGGATATCCCTAAAAAAAGAATGGATTTTTTCTTCATGAGCTTCACTCCTATTACTATTATCTATCTTATCAACATTATTATACCGATGGTATTTTCAAAAAGCAATAAAAAAGTGACATAATGTGTCGTATTTCACAAAAACAGTCCCCCTAAATCTATAATAATAGTAAAAATAAACGACATAATATTTCACCACAAATTATTTTAATTTTATAAAACGACATTCAAGTTCGTGTTAACTCGTAAAATACTATGAAAGAATTAATTTGAGGTGAAAAAAATGATTAAAGAATATCGAAAAAAGCGAGGATATACCCAAGAAGAACTTGCTGAAAAATTAGATATTTCTACAAGACAATTACAAAGAATTGAAAAAGAAGAAACACAAACAACTATTGAAACATTAAAAAGAATAAGAAAAATACTCAATATACCAGACGAAGATATGGTTCAAATATTTTATGAAGAACAAGAAAAAAAGGATTCTACATTTGTGTAGAATTTTTAATTTTCCTTCATTAAATTTTCTATTTTTTGAATAGCTTCCTTTACGACTTTTTCATCAGGAATCATAACAGAAGAATAAGCATCTGGAAAAGCTGCCGTTTTTTCTGAAGAATCAATGCCCGTCAAAACCATTGTATCAATCGTCCAACTAGGATTTTCATCTAATTGCATTTCGATAAAATCTTTAATACTAGTTAAAGAAAGATTTGTAACAAAACCACCTTCAATACTTTTCAACAATTGAGGATATTTACTAAGTATCGTTGGACTCATTAATTTATCACTCATTGCTTTAATCACTTGTTGTTGATGCCTTGCTCGAGCCACATCCCCTTCTCTCAAATCATAACGTTCTCTCACATAAGCCAAAGCTTTTTTTCCATCTAAATGAATATTTCCTTGATAAAATTTATAATAAATAAAACTTCCATCCTCTTCTTGATAATTAGCAGTAAACTCAAAAGGATTATTGACATCCACTCCTCCAATAGTATCGATAATATCAACTAATGAAGTAAAATTAATTTTAATATAATAAGGGATCTCCGTATCTAAAATATTTTCAATCGTTTTCATTGAAACATCTACACCCTTTAGCCCAGCATGTGTAAGTTTATCTTTAAGTCCAGTCGTTCCAGAAATTTGAACATAATAATCTCTCGGAATAGAAGTAAGTAATATTTGATGAGTTTGAGGTTGCACAGTAACAACAATATTAACATCACTCCGACTCACTTTAGAAATATTTCCATAAGTATCAATTCCAGTTAAATAAACATTAAAAGGTTTTTCTGTAATTTGAAAATTTTTAGAAATGGTTTCATTTTGAACCTCTACATCAATTGTTTGAAAAACTTTCGTATTCTCTTCAAACTCTAAACTCATCTCATAATACACATTTGCTTCTTCCTTCTCCATTACAATTGCATCAATTTTTTGATCCAAAAGAGCTGAGATTAACTCACTAGAATCCTCGAAAGTTTTTTCTTGATAATTTTTTTTCTTTTGAAGCTCACTTACAGCTTTTAAAATTCCTTTTCGATCATTCACATAACAAAGAGTTTCGATAGAGTCAAAAGAAGAATTTCTAGGAACAATCACTTCATAAGTCTCGGTTTGAATATTAAGAAAAGAAATTTCTTTTAAAAAATGAAAAGTAGCCTCTTGATAATACAGAATACACCCAAAAGAAAGAAAAAAGACAAAAGATAAAAAAGAACCTAAAATTCGCATTTTATAATTTTTACGAGAAAGCAAATAGTAAAGAAGTGCATCTATAAAAATAAGAAGAACAAAAATACCGACTAAAAATTTAAAAGGCAATAACTCAAATTCAATAAACCGAATAAAAATTAAGATACTAAAAAGAACCAGGAATAGAGCAATTCCTTTAAATAATACTTGTTTTTTTAATTTTAACTTTGTTTTTGTTTTCATTTAAACCTCTATTTTTCTGTACTTCCATTATAAAATTTTTTTAAATTTCATTTCAAGTCATTTCCTATCATTTGACATTATTTCACAAGAATTTTACCACTAGTAAAATGTTTCAAATTACGAATCCAAAGATCCCATAAACTTGCTTTTTCTATCGTTTGAGAAACAGTAACATCTAATGTATCAACAAGTTGGCCACTCGAATCAACAACTTCAACAACCCCGACAACATCACCCAATCGAACAGGAGCAGAAACTCGATCCACTTTTAAATTATAAGAATAATTAGGAATAGCATCTGTATTTTTTAATAACTTAGAATAATCATCTTTTAAAACAATCGAAACAGTCTCCTCTTTTCCATTTTCCACTCTCTTTGTTCCAAAAACAAAATCTTTTTTCAAAACAACATAGGTTTTATAAGTATTAAATCCATAATTTAACATTGAAGTAATATCACTGCTTCGATGATCTGGAGTATCCGATCCCATTACAACCGCGATCAATCGCATATTATTTTTTTTAGCAGTCGCGGTTAAACAATAGCCTGCACTAGAAGTATAACCAGTTTTAAGGCCATCTACACCATTATAGAAACGAACAAGTTTATTCGTATTAACAAGCCAAGTACTAGAACCATCGTTTTTTTGTAAATAATCTTCATAAATACTAGTATACTCTAATATTTTCGGATGTTTTAATAATTCTCTTGCCATAATCGCCATATCATGAGCCGTAGAAACATGGCCATCTTCATCTAAACCATGTGGATTTTTAAAAGTAGTTCCTGTAAGTCCCAAAGCCTTTGCTTTATCATTCATCATCACGACAAAGTCTTCCGTTGTCCCGGCAATTTTCTCAGCCATTGCCACCACCGCATCATTTCCAGAAGCAATCGCAATTCCTTTTAAAAGTTCACTCACACGATAAACCTCTCCTGCTTCCAAAAAAACTTGACTTCCACCCATACTTGCCGCTTTCTCACTAATAGTGACCTCACTATCCCATTGTAAAGATCCCGAATCAATTGCTTCCATAATTAAAAGCATACTCATAATTTTAGTCATACTAGCCGGTGGTAAAGACACATTTTCATCTTTTCGATATAAAACTTCTCCCGTATCAAAATCCATTAAAATAGCACTTTTACTATACGTAGCTAAATCACTAATTGGTTCAGCCGAAACACTAAAAATTTGCCAAAAAAAGAAACAAAACCCCAAAAAAATCTTTTTCCAATTTTTTTTCATTTTACACCTCTTTCTACAAAATATGATATTTTATCTATTTTATTCCATACTAATAGAAAGGAGAAAAGAAAATGAAAAAGGAAAAATTTTTATTTGAAAAATTAGGAATATTAAGTATTTTAATTTTATTCTTTTTAACGATTCAAAACAAAAAAGAAGAAACAATAAAAGCATCTTTTATCCAAGAAGAAACAGATATATTATTAGAAAAAGGGTATTCCCTAACTCAAATAAATGAAATGATGGAATATTTAAATGAAGAAAATTTAAACAAAATTTTAGAAAGTAATTATACAGATTTAGAAAGTTTTTACAAAGTACCGAATTTTCATTTTGAATTACTAGAACGATATAAAGCCTACCGCAATCTTTCAAACAAATCATTTGAAAATGTAGTAACGGAAGTCAATATTCATTTAGATACTCCATTTTATACGGATATTAAAACAATCCAAAATCCGGAAGAAATTACCGTTTTAGTAAATAAATATCATGCTCTACCAAAGGACTATGAACCAAAAGACCTAACCGAAATTCCAAGTTTTCCAAACTTAAAATTAAGAAAAGAAGTCATTTCAGATTTTGAAAATTTACTAGCAAATGCCTTACTGGATCAAGTCTTTCTCATCCCTTACAGTACATATCGTTCCTATGAATACCAAGAAGAACTTTACAATGGTTATTTAGAGAAAGAAGACCAAGACATAGTAGATACCTATTCCGCAAGGCCAGGCCACTCCGAACATCAAACAGGACTTGCGATAGATATAAGAAGTAATAGTCATTGGAACAGTCTAACTCCAGAAGATTATGAATGGATAAAAAACAATGGATATAAATATGGTTTTATTCTCAGATATTCCAAAGGACAAGAACAAATCACTGGATATAAAGAAGAACCATGGCACATAAGATACGTCGGAATAGAACATGCAACAAAAATTCATGAACTAAACATCACATGGGAAGAATACTATGATCTTTATTTACAATAAAAAAGGGAATGTATTCCCAATTATAATTCAAACTGACTATTATATAAATCTTTATAAAAGCCACCCTTTTTCATTAACTCTTCATGAGTCCCTTTTTCAATAATATTTCCTTCATTCATTACTAAAATTAAATCAGCATTTTTAATTGTCGATAATCGATGAGCAATGATAAAAGAAGTACGGCCTTTCATTAACTGATCCATAGCCTGTTGAACTAATTCTTCAGTACGAGTATCCACATTACTAGTAGCTTCATCCAAAATAAGGAAAGGAGCATCTTCCACCATACCTCTTGCAATCGTAAGAAGTTGTCGTTGACCCGAAGAAACAGAATCAGAATCAAATAAAGGAGATTGATATCCCTTAGGTAATGTTTTAATAAAATGATCCAATCCTACTGTTTGACAAATTTCTTTAATATGCTCTATTTGAACATTTTCACGATTATAAACAATATTTTCATAAACAGTTCCTTCAAAAATCCAAGTATCTTGAAGAACCATCGTAAATAAAGCATGAATATTTTCTCTTGTTAATTTCTTAGTAGAAATGCCATCAATCAAAATATCTCCACCAGAAAGTTCATAAAATTTCATAAGTAAATTAACCATTGTTGTTTTACCTGCACCCGTAGGCCCGACAATTGCAATTTTTTGTCCCGAATGAACTTGAGCATTAAAATTATTAATTGTTGGTTTTTCATTTCCATCATAAGTAAAAGAAACATTTTGAAATTCAATATTACCACTTACTTCATCTTTCGACAAATACTCAGTACACTCATTTTCTTGAGACATCTCTTCTTCATCTAAAAATTCAAAAACTCGTTCACTTGCCGCGGCAGTAGATTGAAGTTGATTCATAGCTTGAGCAATCTGAGAAAGAGGTGAAGTAAATAAACGAACATAAGAAATAAAAGCCACGATAACTCCAAAACTAATTTGTCCATTCATAGTAAGTAATGCTCCGACAATACAAACAGCTACATACCCAAAATTACCAATAAAATTCATCATAGGTTGCATAAGTCCTGAAAGAAAAACACTTTTTCGATTACATTCATAAAGTCGATAATTTTTTTCATCAAACTTTTGATTAGAATTTTCTTCTCCATTATAAGCTTTCACAATATTTAAACCAGAATAAACTTCTTCAATGTGACTATTTAAATTTCCAAGTTCTACTTGTCTACGAACAAAATATTTTTGAGATTTACCAAGAACAAAGAACATAAATAGAAAACCAATAAAACTAGAGAAAATTGCCGTAAGAGCCATCCATACATTCGTAACAAACATCATAATGAGTGTTCCAACAAAAAGAGTAACTGCACTAACCAAAGTAGCCAAAGAATTATTCATAGACTGAGCAATCATATCCACATCATTCGTAACCCTAGATAAAGTATCACCAGCTTGATGATGATCAAAATAAGTCAAAGGTAAAGCATTAATTTTTTTAGAAATCCGATTTCTTAAATTTCTAGCAAAATTATTAGAAGCATAAGTCATAGCCAATGATTCAATAAAATTAAAAAGTGCACTAGCAAGAAAGAAAAGAACAAGAATAAAGGCAATTTTCTTAATTTGATTCATATTCATAACAGGTTGAATAACATTTTGAATACTAAAAGGCATATCATCCAAAACCTCATAAATTTGACTAGGATCCTCTTCTGAAATCGTTTGCATTTTCTCCATCATTATCATTTGATCTTCTACAGAAATCAACGTATCATCAATAACAAGTGGTTCGAGTAATATAGAAACAATACTATTTGGCATAGTAGTACTATCACCAACAGCAAACATATATTTTATAAAATTTTGTTTATCTATAGAAGAAATAACCACACCATTATAAGTAGTAGAAGGTAAAATTTCTTCTAACATTTTCGCTGGAAGTTTAGAAATACTTTCCAATAAAACATCTTTTTCCATTTGTTTATAATTTTTAAGTAAATTTTCTAACAAAGATTTTTCTTCCAAAGAATACTCATTACTTGCTAATATATTTTTAATTACATCTTCCGTTAAATGAATTTCCAATATATCAGATAGTTTATTACTTATATTTTCTTCATTCAAGCTATTTGTAATATGACTAGATATCTTATCAATATTTTCTTTATTAATAATTAAACCATTTGATATTTCATTTGTTAAATCAGCAAGTTTATCCGGAGATAATATAGATAGCACTGCACCAGAAATAGATAATAATAAAGCAACCAAAATATAAATTTTAAAACTCTTTAATTCTTTGACTAATCTTATTATTGCTCCTTTAAAATCTTTAGCCCGACTAATATTTCCACGTCCTCGATTATGCATTTTCTAACTCCTCCTTTGAAACTTGAGAATATAAAATTTCTTGATAAACTTTACAATTCTTCATTAATTCTTTATGAGTTCCCATACCAACACATTCCCCATGTTCTAATACAATAATTTTATCTGCATTTAAAACAGTTCCAATTCGCTGAGCTACAATTAAAGAAGTTGCATCTTTCGTATATTCTTTTAATTTTTGACGTAAAGTAAGATCTGTTTTATAATCTAATGCTGAAAAAGAATCATCAAAAATATAAATTTCCGGTTGCCAATAGATTGCTCTTGCAATGGATAATCTTTGTTTTTGACCACCAGAAAGATTCGTTCCTCCTTGAGCAATATGAGATTGATAACCAGATTCCATATTTTCAACAAAAGATTTTGCTTGAGCAACTTCCACAGCTTCTTTTACCAAAGAGGAAGAAAAACTCTTTCCATTATCTCCATATCCAACATTACTGAAAACATCTCCAGAAAACAAAGTAGCTTTCTGAGGAACATAGCCAATTTTTTTATGTAAAGCATCTAATTGATAATCTTTTACATTCACTCCATCAACGAAAATTTCTCCTTCCGTAACATCATAAAATCTTGGTATTAATTGAATTAAACTAGATTTCCCCGAACCAGTCGACCCTAAAAAAGCAACGGTTTCTCCCTTATTCGCTTTAAAAGAAATATTTTTAAGTAGATATTCTTCAGCATCAGGATATTTAAAAGAAACATTTCTAAATTCAACAGTTCCAACTTCCTTGCCATCCTCCACTGTTCCATCTTTAATTTTATCTTCGGTATCTAATACTTCATTAATACGATTAGCGGAAACAGAAGCTCTTGGTAAAATCATAAAAATCATTGCAAGCATTAAAAAGGACATAATAACCTGCATCGAATAAGAAGAGAATACAATCATATCTCCAAATAAGGAAAGTTTATCACCAAGCATTGCTTCTTGAATAAGATAAGCACCCACAAAATAAATCGCTAAAGCAAGTCCATTCATAACTAAATACATAACAGGAGATAAAATAGAAAATAATCTTTGATTAAACAATTGTAAATTCGTAAGATCATCGTTTGCTTTAGAAAACTTATCTTCTTGATATTGCTCCGCATTAAAAGCTCTCACCACCCGAATTCCTTGTAAATTTTCTCTTGTCACACTATTTAAACGATCAATTAATTTTTGAACAATCTTAAATTTTGGTAAAACAATAACCATAAGCATCACAATAACACCAAGCAAAATCACTACTGCTAAAGCAGTAAGAGCACTCCATTCAAAACTTTTATTTAAAATTTTCGTTACAGCCCAAATAGCCGTAATTGGAGCTCGTATTAAAAGCTGAGTCCCCATACCAAGTAACATTTCTACTTGAGTAACATCATTTGTTGTACGCGTAATTAAACTACTAATTTGAAACTTTTTTAAATCTTCTGTAGCTAAAGACTCTACTTTTCGAAACAACTTTTCTCTTGTATTTTTAGAAAAAGTAGCCGCGATATGAGAAGCAAAATATCCCACAAAAATAGAAGCAATCAAACTTCCAAAGGCACACAAAAGCATATACCCTCCATTGAGTAAAATATCTTTCATCTCACTACCCTCTGTTTGAACCAAAACAGTAATTTCTGACATATAATCAGGTAATTTTAAATCCAACCAAACTTGACATAAAATAAAAAGAAAAATAATTCCAAAAAATAACCATTCTTTTTTTCCTAAACTTTTCAATAATTTAAACATAATAATCCTTTCTAAAAGCAAAACCCTCAAAAAAAGAAGAGAAATAGCTTTCCCATATAGTATATTAGTACATCAAAAATTAAATGTCAATCTCCTAACTACTTCAAATGTAAATGCATTTTAAGAATAGCCTCAGAAACCTCCGATTGATTCGAAGAAGCCATTTTAGAAATATTAGGAACAATATCTTCTAAACGATAACTATTAGAATTAAAGTAAAATAATTGCTCATCTACCATATCTAAAATAAAATTAAACCACTGATTGATTTCATAATTAGAATCATGTTCCAAATCAAAATAAATAGCATTAATACGATTGGCATAAGTAAGACGATTAATAAAAATACTTTGCGATATATTAAGAGGACTAATCTTTAGACGCATTCCATAAATTTGATTAATACTATCTGTAAATTTCATACTTTGAATAATCCTTGCTGTCCTCCCGTTTCCATCAACAAAAGGATGAATTCTTACAAAAATTAAATGAAGTAATGCACTTTTAAAAAACGGATTAGTATTCAAAACAGATAACGATTTAGAACGATAAATATCAATAAAATCTTTCATAAATAATTTCATGTCTTCAACATTAGGTGCCCACCAAAAAATATCTTCACCATGTAAAGTCATTCGACTGACTCGAACAGGAACTTCTCGATAATCACTATATTCTCCACCCATAACAAATTGATGAAGTTCTTTAATTCTTTTATGAGACATACTTAAACTATCAAAAAAGATATTTTTAGATTCAATGGTAGTTGGTGAAATAATATGCGAGCTTTCAATCTTTTGAGAACTCTTAAATTCTTCAAATAAAGCTGCAATCCAATAATAAATCACACTATAATTATCATACTGAGATAATCGTTTTAAATAGAGATCAAACTCCTTATTCGTTTCTTCCATGTGTTCTAATAAAGAGACATCCAAACGAATTCTTTTTACAAATTCTTCTAAAGGAAAATACTTAGGTGGAGCTTGATTCATTTTTTCTTGAGAAACCATAATAATTCACTCCTTAAACAAAAAAGTAAAAGTATAGTAAAATTCTTGTTGTATCTCAACCTTTCCCCTTTTTTATAAGAATGTATTCTATCATGTTTTTAACCTTCTGTCAATTTTACCGAAGCTAATCGGAATGGAATAAACTTCTAAATAAAATTTTTTCCCAACAAGCATATATAAAATCATTGTATTAAGAATATCTGTGTGTTATAATGTTATTGGATACATTTGAAATATATCAGGTGTTTTCCCTTTCAATTATCAAAAAGATAAGAGAAAGGTGGTGGTTCATTATGACAAAAAGAGAAATTTCTCAATTTATTATAATCCTACTATTATTTTTTGTAGTAATCGCCTTACTATTTAGATAATAAAAACATCTGATCTCAACAATCGTTGATTTCAGATGAAACCCATTAAAGGGATAACATCTGATTCTCACAATCAAATGTATCCTTTTTTATTTTATGCAAGTTTCCTTGACAAATACATAATATCATAAAAACGCACTTTTATCAAGTGTGTTTACTAATTTTTCTCAAATACTACGAGTTAAAAAATCAGCAAGTTGATGATAGACATCTGTATTCCATAAATGAAATCTTTCTTCATCTGGAAAATTTCCCATAGTTTTATCATATCCATCTGGAATAAAAATAAAATCCCAACTCCATCCATAAGTTCCTGATTTTTCTTTTGCTATTTTACCTTTTGTAATTGATTTAAAAACAATAGGATCTTTTCCATACTCACAATAGGCAAAAGCTTCTATAAAACAAGCATTTCGATTTTCTTCATTTTCTAAAAGTTTTAATAATCCATCTTCACCAATTTTTTCATCCACATAACGAGTATAAGGTCCTGGAAACCCACCAAGTGCTTCAACATACAACCCTGTATCATTTTTTAATACTGTACATTTTAATTTATCACTCGCCTCTTTTGCAGAATGCATAGCAACCTCTTCTACAGTATCAGCTTGAATTTCAGTTGTTTCCATTTTGACATTATCAACTTCAATTCCAAGAGGTTCTAAAATTTGTTTAGCACTTAATATTTTAGCCCAGTTCCCAGTAACATAAGTTATTTTTTCCCTATTTTACAACAGGACATTTTGTTTTAAAAATCAAAATTAAAAAATAGGACATTTTGTTTTATTATTCACACTTTTATCAAGCTTGTTTCCGAATTTGTACGTAAACAATTAAAAACCCCGTAAATACGGGGATTAAAGTCATCTGGTGTTCCCTGCGGGAATCGAACCCACAACTAAATCTTAGGAGGATCTTGTAATATCCATTTTACTAAGGGAACACACCATTATTGTAACAAAAAAAGCAAAAAAAAGAAAGACATTTAAGCTTTCTCAATATCCATTAATACTTCTTCTCCATTCAAATCATAAGAAGTAGTTAATTCAGGATTTGTTTTAAATTGAGTAGCGAGTGTCTCTTCCTTAATATAATTTTCAAACTTAGATAATACTTCATCAAAACGACTTGTTCCATAGTAAGAAATAATAATTCGATCCACTACATCAAAATCTTTTGCCTTTCTTAAATTTTGAACTTTACTTACAAACTCTCTTGCAATTCCTTCTAATATAAGATCCTCTGTTCTCTCAATATCTAAAATAATAAATAAATTATTTTCCATTGCCACATAGAATCCTTCTTTTGCATCTACTCGAATATCAACCATAGATGGTGTCACTTGAATTTCTTCGGCATCCATCATCATTGAAATATCTTCTCCACCCTCAAGAGCTTCAATTTGTTCACTAGATAACGTACTCAAAGCATTTTGGAAATCTTTCATTTTAGAGCCAAAAACTTTACCAACTTCTTTGAAATTAGGTTTCACAGTAAAATTCATATACTGAGATAAATCATGAATAAATTCTACAGACTTAACATTTAATTCTTCTTCAATTAATGGAATTAAATTTCCAAGTAACTCTTTTTTCTTACCATCCAAATAAACGCATTTTAAAGGTTCACGTACTTTAATTTTGACTTCTTCTCGAATATTTCTTCCTAAACGAATGAGTTCTCGAACAGTATCCATTTTTTCTTCTAATTCCAAATGGATTAAACTTTCATCACAAACCGGATAATCTGTTAAATGAACACTTTCTTCTCCAGTTAAATCTCGATACATCTCTTCTGCAATGAATGGTGTGATTGGTGCGATTAATTTACACAAGCCACATAATACTTCATAAGTAGTAATATAAACAGACTTTTTCGATTGATCCATTTGACTACCCCAGAAACGTTTCCGATTACGGCGAATATACCAGTTAGATAAATCATCAGAAACAAAGGAAGCAATCGAACGAACCACTTTATTTAAATCATATTCTTCAAAAGCATCAGTAACATATTTTACAAGTCCATTATATTTCGACAATAACCATAAATCAATTTCTTCTCTTTCAGAAACTAAAACATCACATTCATCCGTATCAACTAAATCCGTATTCGCATACATTTGAAAGAAACTATAAGTATTTTTTAAAGGATTTAAAAATTTAGAATAAACTTCTTTTAAACCTTCCTCATTAAATTTTAAAGGAGTCCAAACAGGAGAAACATAAGGAAGATAGAAACGAACAGTATCTGCCCCATACTTTTCAATCGTAGTAAATGGCTCTACAATATTTCCTCTACTCTTACTCATTTTCTTTCCTTCAGCATCTAATAATAAATCATTAACCAAAACATTTTTATAAGGAGAACAACCCTTTACAAAAGTAGAAATTAAAAGTAATGTATAAAACCAACCTCTTGTTTGATCAATACCTTCACATATAAAATCAGCAGGAAATTGAGATTCAAATAATTCTTGATTTTCAAATGGATAATGATACTGAGCAAAAGGCATAGAACCAGAATCAAACCAACAATCTAAAACATCTAAAATACGTGTCATCGCTTTACCACATTTTGGGCATTTTAAATGAATCTGATCAATATAAGGACGATGGAGATCTAATTCTTCTTCTTTAATTTTCTCAATTGCTTTTTCTTTTAACTCATCAATACTTCCAATCATTTCTCTATGTCCACATTCACAAGTCCAATAAGGAATTGGTGTTCCCCAATAACGAGTCCTAGAAATTGCCCAATCTTTTAAATTTAAAAGCCAATTAGCAAAACGTTTTTCCCCGACATACGCAGGATACCAATTCACTTCTCGATTTGCTTCAATCACTTGATCTTTATATTTAGTAACTTCAATATAATAACTTGGTAAAGTATAGTATAAAAGTGGACTATCACAACGCCAACAATGAGGATAATTATGGGTAATTCTTTGTTTTTTAAATAATTTATCATTCTCTTTTAAATATTGAATCACTTTACTATCCGCATCAAAAACAAATAAATCTTTCCAAGGCCCTTCTGTATAACGACCATCTTTTCCAACAGGATTTACATAAGGAAGATTATATTTTTTACCAACGTTTGCATCATCTTCACCAAAAGCAGGAGCTAAATGAACAATACCAGTACCATCTTCCATAGTAACATAATCATCACAACAAACAAAGAAAGCTTTCTCTTTTACTTCAATTTCTGGAATAAGTTGTTCATATTCCCGATATTCTAAATCTTTTCCTACATAAGTTTCTAAAATTTTAATATCATCACCTAATACAGTAGTAGCAAGTTTCTGAGCCAAAATAAACTTTAACCCCTGACTTTCTACTAAAACATAATTTTCATTAGGATTAACACACAAAGCAACATTCGATAAAAGAGTCCATGGCGTAGTTGTCCAAACAAGATAGTATGCATCCAAATCCTTACACTTCATCGGAACAATCACCGTATCAACAGAAACATCTTTATATCCCTGAGCAACCTCATGAGAAGCAAGACCCGTTCCACATCGAGGACAATAAGGCATAACACGATTACCTTCATAGAATAATCCAGATTCAAAATATTTCTTTAAAATCCACCACTCTGTTTCAATATATTCATTTTTAAAAGTTAAATAAGGATGATCCGCATCAATAAATTGTCCCATCTTATTTGTTAAATCTTTAAAAGCAGCTTCATTTTCACGAACACTTTTTCTACATTCTTCATTAAATTCTTTAATTCCATATTCTTCAATTTCTTTTTTACTACGAAGTCCAAGTTTTTTCTCTACATGATTTTCAATTGGTAGACCATGAGTATCCCAACCAATTTTTCGAATAATTTTATTTCCTTTCATCGTATGATATTTACAAACAATATCTTTTAAATTTTTAGAAACCATGTGATGAAGTCCAGGAAACCCATTAGCAAAAGCAGGACCATCATAAAAAACAAAAGTATCGGCATTTTCTCTATTGGAAACAGTTTTTTCATAAATACCTTGTACTCCACCCCAAGAATCTAAAATACTTTTTTCAACTTCACTAGTCTTTCTTTTATCCAATTCTTTAAAATTTTTCATTCTCTCACCTTCCAAAAAAAAGGATAGTACAAAGGAGTCTATAAAAAGACGGTACCATCCTTAAATTCACTTATTTCACTTAACGTGTGCTATCCGTAAAAACAATTCTTAAGTGATATTTATAAATTTCTTTTCTTAATTTCCACCAACCATTAAGTCTCTTAAAAAATCCATTTATAAACGTGTCTTAATGTTTTTAATACTTCTTTATTATATGAAAGATAGGAACAAAAGTCAAACAAAATTTATCGATAATTTAACCATTCTTCATCACTTATAATATAGTAAGTTTGAGCATCAGTAGGAAAATTAGAACAAGATTTTCTTTCAAAAGTTGTAATACTTCCTTCTAAATCCCATGTAAAACGATCAACATTTTGTATTTGAACAATTCCAGGCACAGAAGCATTACCAGGTACTTCAATAACTAAAAAATCAGCAACAGTTTGTTCATCTAAAACATAAGAATCTTCCACAACCATATCTAATATACCAGGTTCAAATAAATCAAAAGAATAATCATAAGGAACAATTTTAGAATTTTGAAAAAAATAAGATTGTAATCCATCTGTAATCTGCCAGCATCCTTCTAAATAACTAATAAGAGGAATAGGTTCAAAAGAAGAAGATGAAACAGTTTCATAAGAAGAATTAGGTTCAGTATTAGTTGTAACAATAGCAATACCAGTAAACAAAACAGCAACAGTAACTAATATTCCATATAAATTTTTACGAATAAAATTTTCTAAAAAAGTAAATACTTTAGCCTCTCCATCTCCAATATATTTTTGAATAAAATAATCTCTCCAAGGATGATCTTTTAAATAAATATTTTTATGACAAGAAACACATTTTTTATTTTCTTTAGAATTTTCAACTCCACAATGAGGACAATACATACTAAAACACCTCACGATCAAAATAAACAAAAACTTTAAAACTATCTTTATTAGACTCAATAAAATAATAATTATTATTAATAGTATTTGCTTCTAAAACAATCGGTTCATCTTTAGTAAATTCCTTATCATAAAGAACTTCATCATTTTCATCATAATAACGAACTTGAATTTTTTCAATAGAATTAGGAACAAATAAATTTAAATGAATTTTACCATAATCATCCAAATCTTTATTTTTTAAGTAAAGTGCATAATCATTCGTACTTTCATTATAAGAAATATGATATTGATCACTATTTAAAATTTTTAAATGATTTCCATTTTTAGAAAGACAGTAAATTCCAGGAATGAGCAGAAGCAAAAGAAAAAATAGACGAAAGAAAATATTATCAGTTATAATTTTCAAAGAAAGAACATTAAAAAACTCTTCTAATTTTTCAATTTTAGGAACAATCCCCTTATTTTTAGCAATCTTCTTTTCTTCCTCACTAAATTTATAACTACAATGAATACAATAATTAGCTTTCACACTATTTTTAGTATGACAGATAGAACATTTCATAATGAATCATCTAATTCTTTTTCAAGTTTTACTATTTCTTCTTTACTTAATCCAGTTACCATAGCAATCTTTTCAATTCCAAGTTCCGGAGTTTCTTTCAGCATATTTTTAGCAATGGCTATTTTATTTTCGGCCTCGCCTTCCAATTTGCCCTCTTTATATCCTTCTTCCTTTATTGTATTTAAAAGTAACCTCTGATCTTCTTCTTCTGATATTGTTCTAGTAAAAGTTCCATCATGATTTAGTAT